>CAMFET010000005.1 GCA_945949475.1 uncultured Phascolarctobacterium sp. | reverse complement strand
ACGATTGAAAATAATTATCAACTATTATATGGGAAATGGTAGGAAAATGGGAGATGGGATACTCAAAACATCAAAACACCTTCGGGATCATATGAGGTTTTAGTTCCAAAATGTTCAATTTTCGTATTATATTTAGCACCCAAATTATAAAAACGCAGGCTATCCTTCGTCAGGTCAGCAATCTTAAGGAGCTCATTTTGTAAAAAAGCATAGTCATGTGGTTCTACCAAACATTCAAACACCGAATTCTGTACCCGCTGCCCATACTTCAAACACATTTTAGCAATCTTGTTAAGTCTTCTCCTGCCAGCGGCATCCTGAGTATTAACATCATATGTTACCAATATCAGCATAGCATTTTATCCTCACTTCCACAAATAGCTCGGATATTCATCTATATCTCCGCGTATATATCTAGCTAAAAGCTGCGCCTGAACAAAAGGCACTAATCCCCATGGTATTTTTTCTTGCAAAAACGGATGCATAATTACGTCTTGCTTACGTTTTTGCCAAGCTTCAAAAAATGTCTTTCGTCCATCGTCATTTAATAATACACTGCCGTTTTCCTGATTATTAAATGATTTTTCATTAATCACACGATTATTAATCAACGTAAGCACAAATCTATCTGCTATAATGCTGCGAAACTCTTCCATCAAATCAAGAGCTAAAGACAAGCGTCCCGGTCTATCCCGATGCATGAAACCAATATACGGATCCAAGCCGGCTCCTTCAAGTGCTGCAGCACAATCGTTAGCCAAAATAGTATATGCAAAGGATAATAGAGCATTTACAGGATCGGTCGGAGGCCTTTTATTTCTATTAGTAAATCTAAAATAAGCCTTATTTTGCAATACAAGCTCATTAAACTGAGCAAAATACAAGCTGGCAGCATCGCCCTCCAATCCTCTCAGTACAGCTAAATCGGTACATTTTCTGGAAAGCCTTGTTAAACGCATAATTTCATGGCTGGCTTGTTCAATATTAGCTACATCAACAGTTAAAGCATGGTCACGTTTGGCACGCTCCAAAACGCTACGAGAATTATACAGTTTGCCAACAATAAAATTACGCGCTATTTTACAGCTAAGCTCCTCTGAATCCGAAATCCGATACTGTTCTTTGCGTAACAATACATTGCTGTTATTATGCCCCATAACTCGCGCCAGAAATCTTCCGCTTGGTTTATAAAAACACACGGCTATCCCATGCTCAGCACATTTTCCCAATAACGCCGGACTCGCTCCCATATAGCCAAAATATAAAATCTGCTCAAACATACGCAACGGTAATTTTTTTATTGCAGTACCATTCCTGTTTATTACCACGTTTTCATTGTCCAGCGATAAATAAACATCTTCGCTTGTCACAAATAAAGTATTCAGTAAATGTCTCATAATGCATCCTCATTTAAAAATTTGGCATAATAATCCGCTACAACTGTCTTCCTGCATATAACCGGCAAACAAATATCCTTTAAAGAACATAAGCTACAGCCTTTTTTAGGCTTAACATTCGGTGTATAGCCCTGTCTATAATAGTTATGCATTTCGCGCAACATAGATTCTACATTTTCACGCATAGAAGCAGTAAAAGCAATCTCTTCTCGACGATGTGTTTCATTATAATATAACGCACCTTTAGGTATATCAACATGCAGCATTTCTTCCAAACACATAGCCTGACAGCATAATTGTAATCTGTCAGCATCAATCAGCTTACTCTTTCCGCGCTTATACTCTATGGGATAAGGGTGCCACAATCCTTCACGTCCATATAAAGTGCATCCGTTTTCAGTCTTACTGAATTCGACAACATCACATTGTCCGGAAACGCCTAATCTTCTTGAAAAGATACTCAAGGAACGTGTAATTAACAGATTACCGCGTTTTTCTATAAAGCCATCATCATGACAACGTTCATGGATTATGTTACCCTCAATTGTTCTTACATTTTCCTGCCATTGATTTTCTATATGAATCAACGCCCATTGTCGACGGCAAAAGCAAAAATGCTGAATACCTGATAATTGTAAGAATTCATCTTCACAATATTCCATAAGAATTCTCCTTTCCCTATTAGCTAATCAGAATACGTCATTTGTGTTAACAAAACCGAAAATCCAACCGTGTTCCGTATTTCAATCCACGCTCCCTCACGGGAGCGACTTGGCGAGCGTTTTGGCAAGCTCGTTGTTATCGAGATTTCAATCCACGCTCCCTCACGGGAGCGACTGACGGTCAGCGTCTGCACCATTGTTGTGCCGGTATTTCAATCCACGCTCCCTCACGGGAGCGACTTGAGAGCTTCCAACTTTTGGGCAAAGCAAGCCATTTCAATCCACGCTCCCTCACGGGAGCGACGGGGATAAAGATACCTTCCTGCCCTAAGGCTTCTATTTCAATCCACGCTCCCTCACGGGAGCGACCTTTGATATCCACGTCTTTAGCACCCAGATAAGTATTTCAATCCACGCTCCCTCGCGGGAGCGACGATGTTGCTCAATCTCCATAGGCATACCCCACATATTTCAATCCACGCTCCCTCGCGGGAGCGACGCAACCAGCAGCGCCCATTGCGCGGCAACATCAATTTCAATCCACGCTCCCTCGCGGGAGCGACGCAACCAGCAGCGCCCATTGCGCGGCAACATCAATTTCAATCCACGCTCCCTCGCGGGAGCGACGCATCGGCTTTAATAAAACCTTTGATACGCAAGGATTTCAATCCACGCTCCCTCGCGGGAGCGACAATCCCACTCGTAGGCCTCAGCCGCAGGAGCGATTATTTCAATCCACGCTCCCTCGCGGGAGCGACGATATTATTACTCTGTATTTATCATTGCGTCGTATTTCAATCCACGCTCCCTCGCGGGAGCGACTCCGGAGTTTCTCGGTTCTCATAGCTCTATGATATTTCAATCCACGCTCCCTCGCGGGAGCGACTCCTAGTATCTGCACAGAATGCTTAAAGTTTGAATTTCAATCCACGCTCCCTCGCGGGAGCGACGTGTCGGTCACATCGACAAACATCATTGCAGGAATTTCAATCCACGCTCCCTCACGGGAGCGACAAATCACTCCTTTTAGAAATGTCCCATCATACCAGATTTCAATCCACGCTCCCTCACGGGAGCGACGCTAAGGCTGCCATTATCGATACTAAAAGATTAATTTCAATCCACGCTCCCTCACGGGAGCGACGTAGTCTGATTCTAAACAAAAATAAGTTAACCCACATTTCAATCCACGCTCCCTCACGGGAGCGACGGATAGCGTTGACGGTTACCTGCGAGAGGTAATTATTTCAATCCACGCTCCCTCACGGGAGCGACTTTAGGCAGGTGACAAGAAATGAACATACTGCTATTTCAATCCACGCTCCCTCACGGGAGCGACTTTGTACCTTCTCATAAATTCATTCCACCTTTTTATATTTCAATCCACGCTCCCTCACGGGAGCGACGTGGTGCTAGCAAAGGCAGCTTAATTAGCAATGGTATTTCAATCCACGCTCCCTCACGGGAGCGACCAAAAAGTGATATTCGTTAAAGTGAGTAAGTCAAATTTCAATCCACGCTCCCTCACGGGAGCGACAAAAGGAGGTCACAGATATGAGTGATCAAATGATATTTCAATCCACGCTCCCTCACGGGAGCGACCGGCTATTCTGGACATGACAGCGTGGATTTTTATATTTCAATCCACGCTCCCTCACGGGAGCGACGTGAGCGTGCCGCTCAGCAGGTTAACCGAGCTGCAATTTCAATCCACGCTCCCTCACGGGAGCGACCGTCTCCGTATGCAGTGTCAATGCCGTCCAAAAAATTTCAATCCACGCTCCCTCACGGGAGCGACATGGAAGGTGCAAACATTGTTCCGGTAATGGACATATTTCAATCCACGCTCCCTCACGGGAGCGACTTTAGGCAGGTGACAAGAAATGAACATACTGCTATTTCAATCCACGCTCCCTCACGGGAGCGACTTTGTACCTTCTCATAAATTCATTCCACCTTTTTATATTTCAATCCACGCTCCCTCACGGGAGCGACTAGCTTCAACTGGAATTGTATATCCGATATTGTTATTTCAATCCACGCTCCCTCACGGGAGCGACTCATGAGAGAGTTCAACCATTGACATCTCATAGAATTTCAATCCACGCTCCCTCACGGGAGCGACCTCCATCATAGGTTACTTTCAATCCGTCGTCAGTATTTCAATCCACGCTCCCTCACGGGAGCGACCACTATGAATATAACGTCCCTTGTCCGCATTGCGATTTCAATCCACGCTCCCTCACGGGAGCGACAGCTACATCCAAAACAAGGTTGCGAGCTACATGGAATTTCAATCCACGCTCCCTCACGGGAGCGACGTTTAACGAGGAGATACCATTCTAATGGCGTGGAGATTTCAATCCACGCTCCCTCACGGGAGCGACGACGCAAAAATTATCGTTCGCCTGCCGGTAGGCATTTCAATCCACGCTCCCTCACGGGAGCGACCCTGGCTGGCGCGACTACCAGAAGTGCGGCTATAACATTTCAATCCACGCTCCCTCACGGGAGCGACCAGGCGAGAGAGGGCCGCAAGGTCTGCAAGGCCCTATTTCAATCCACGCTCCCTCACGGGAGCGACTAATACATTTAAGATTAAACTTAACATCCAAGAGATTTCAATCCACGCTCCCTCACGGGAGCGACACAGATTTCGACAAGAACAAAGTCCTCGGGATAGTGATTTCAATCCACGCTCCCTCACGGGAGCGACACTTCAGTAGATGCTAGAGGATCTAAATACATGATTTCAATCCACGCTCCCTCACGGGAGCGACCTTGTGTTTGAGCTAAGGGAGCACCATAACTATCATATTTCAATCCACGCTCCCTCACGGGAGCGACTTTGTTCTGCGGTTGACTTCTGCCAGCATAGGCCAATTTCAATCCACGCTCCCTCACGGGAGCGACGCAGACCGGTTATCAGTTAGGCAACCAGCTTTCCATTTCAATCCACGCTCCCTCACGGGAGCGACATTATAGCGTATGTGGCTATACTTGTCAATAGCTATTTCAATCCACGCTCCCTCACGGGAGCGACGCAGACCGGTTATCAGTTAGGCAACCAGCTTTCCATTTCAATCCACGCTCCCTCACGGGAGCGACCAAAAGCTCATCGGCTCTGTTGCCTTCCCAGCATATTTCAATCCACGCTCCCTCACGGGAGCGACAGTGGCGGTAAAACCTAACACAGGGACGTCAGGATTTCAATCCACGCTCCCTCACGGGAGCGACCCTGAAGACCCGATGAGGGTATCAGAGTGGGCGGCATTTCAATCCACGCTCCCTCACGGGAGCGACTAATGACCGCATGAGTAAGCTGGACCCGGTCGAAATTTCAATCCACGCTCCCTCACGGGAGCGACTAATACATTTAAGATTAAACTTAACATCCAAGAGATTTCAATCCACGCTCCCTCACGGGAGCGACACAGATTTCGACAAGAACAAAGTCCTCGGGATAGTGATTTCAATCCACGCTCCCTCACGGGAGCGACGCATTCTGTTTGGCCGACCAATGGCCGGCCAAAGTAATTTCAATCCACGCTCCCTCACGGGAGCGACCGTGGTGTTATCTTTGCTTCTTCTAATACCGCGCTATTTCAATCCACGCTCCCTCACGGGAGCGACGCGTAGTAATCCCGTTTGGTATAGTATATACAAGCATTTCAATCCACGCTCCCTCACGGGAGCGACTTAAGATTTTTAAGCCGTGGAAAGGCGTGATTACATTTCAATCCACGCTCCCTCACGGGAGCGACAATAAATTCAGGATTGAGCTTAGGCAGATTTTCATTTCAATCCACGCTCCCTCACGGGAGCGACCAATGGGCATATCAACAGAGTAATGCGCATCAGTTAATTTCAATCCACGCTCCCTCACGGGAGCGACTGAAAGAGCTGGAACACAGATGTAAAGACTGTAGGATTTCAATCCACGCTCCCTCACGGGAGCGACCAGCTACATCCAAAACAAGGTTGCGAGTTACATGGAATTTCAATCCACGCTCCCTCACGGGAGCGACCCTCGTGACTGTCCTCCAGCTCCTCGGTGGATTATTTCAATCCACGCTCCCTCACGGGAGCGACAAAATATATAGCCTGCTCGCATTTGCAGGATACAATTTCAATCCACGCTCCCTCACGGGAGCGACGTAAAGCTCATTGCGCGCTATTAGAGCTTTAAACCATTTCAATCCACGCTCCCTCACGGGAGCGACTGGCTGACGGCCTGGGGATTACGATCCCCGCCGCGCGATTTCAATCCACGCTCCCTCACGGGAGCGACCTCCACTCAAAATTCTCATTTTCTGTGCAAACATATTTCAATCCACGCTCCCTCACGGGAGCGACCGGCAAGGTCAAGAGCGGCGGCCAATCTATCATATTTCAATCCACGCTCCCTCACGGGAGCGACGAACAGCGACAACACGGCTGATCGGCGGATGATCTTATTTCAATCCACGCTCCCTCACGGGAGCGACCATTTTTCTACGTTTCATATAATCACCTCATTTACCATTTCAATCCACGCTCCCTCACGGGAGCGACTCTTATTAATGCCTTGCTGGTAAGTCAAATCGGCACATTTCAATCCACGCTCCCTCACGGGAGCGACTTGAGTCTGCACGTTATGTTGCTAAATACTCTCTTATTTCAATCCACGCTCCCTCACGGGAGCGACGCGTAGTAATCCCGTTTGGTATAGTATATACAAGCATTTCAATCCACGCTCCCTCACGGGAGCGACTTAGTTTTATCAGCGGTTGCAGTAAAAAGACGCTTAATTTCAATCCACGCTCCCTCACGGGAGCGACTGAGCCGTGCTATGCAAATGGGGCAAGGCAAGAATATTTCAATCCACGCTCCCTCACGGGAGCGACTGTATTTTACCGCTCATTTTTTTACAGTAAAACAATTTCAATCCACGCTCCCTCACGGGAGCGACGATCTGTAAGTCATTCAAAATAACACCTCCATTAATTTCAATCCACGCTCCCTCACGGGAGCGACATATCTATATTTGCAAAATATAATAAATCGCGTCAATTTCAATCCACGCTCCCTCACGGGAGCGACATTGGCGCAACTGATACGCTGTTATCGGATGATAGCATTTCAATCCACGCTCCCTCACGGGAGCGACTGACATTTGCTATATCTCATTGTATAATAATATCAATTTCAATCCACGCTCCCTCACGGGAGCGACAGCATTCTGCTGTTGATATGCCCAATTTTGACGCTATTTCAATCCACGCTCCCTCACGGGAGCGACCAAGAGAGATTTGCAATTATTTATGAAGCGGTTGCATTTCAATCCACGCTCCCTCACGGGAGCGACCTATGACCTGCAAGGCAAGTTGCTTGCAGATGTTATTTCAATCCACGCTCCCTCACGGGAGCGACAACATGGATGCTAAACAAATCGGTGAGGTTATCAAGATTTCAATCCACGCTCCCTCACGGGAGCGACTGGACTAAAGAGCATTATACAGATAAGCCGCAGGGCATTTCAATCCACGCTCCCTCACGGGAGCGACTCGCGCGTTTATTATAAATAGTGATGTGTCTTATATTTCAATCCACGCTCCCTCACGGGAGCGACAAGCAACAGCAAGTATTTATGCTGACAGTGAAATTATTTCAATCCACGCTCCCTCACGGGAGCGACCGTTTACACTATGCTCTAAGTGTACAGCGTAGAATTTCAATCCACGCTCCCTCACGGGAGCGACTATTTTACCGCTCATTTTTCCAGTAAAAACTTAATATTTCAATCCACGCTCCCTCACGGGAGCGACAAGGAACATGAGCATTATCATAAGTTAACGTAAATTTCAATCCACGCTCCCTCACGGGAGCGACACAAATTAAAAAATTAAAGAGGAGTGTTGATTAATATTTCAATCCACGCTCCCTCACGGGAGCGACTCTTTATTTAAAATCTCCTGCTCACCAAGATGAGCATTTCAATCCACGCTCCCTCACGGGAGCGACCAAGGGGCTTTTGCTTACTTCGGGTTTAGGCGCGATTTCAATCCACGCTCCCTCACGGGAGCGACAATACACGAGAATCAGCAAAATCATAGCCAAAAAATTTCAATCCACGCTCCCTCACGGGAGCGACTTTGATACTTGTGCATATACTGCCAGATATATCTTATTTCAATCCACGCTCCCTCACGGGAGCGACGTGTTATAAGTCCGGATGCGCGTTTACAACGTCCCATTTCAATCCACGCTCCCTCACGGGAGCGACACTGTATGACTTAGAGTGTCCTGAGGTTATGTCTATTTCAATCCACGCTCCCTCACGGGAGCGACAACATATAACGCCAGCCAACATCAAAGCAACAGGCATTTCAATCCACGCTCCCTCACGGGAGCGACATATAGCTTCTGCCAATAAATTCTTCACCGCCGGATTTCAATCCACGCTCCCTCACGGGAGCGACTGACATTAAAGTCACGCACAAACAACATCTCATTATTTCAATCCACGCTCCCTCACGGGAGCGACGCTTTGCTTGACAAAGGCTGGGTATTCCGCACAAAGATTTCAATCCACGCTCCCTCACGGGAGCGACATAAATACGGTGATGTTGATAGTATTCCTGTTGAGATTTCAATCCACGCTCCCTCACGGGAGCGACGAGGCGTGGACAAAAGGAAGAACGTGTATATAATAATTTCAATCCACGCTCCCTCACGGGAGCGACTTGGCGGGTAACACGTTTGGCACTGGGGCAACATTTCAATCCACGCTCCCTCACGGGAGCGACGGGATATACGGATGCCGTTGGTAATTATGTAGAAATTTCAATCCACGCTCCCTCACGGGAGCGACAAGGTTGACTTGACGGATAGCACCTTGAAAATTATTTCAATCCACGCTCCCTCACGGGAGCGACGGCGGCGGTCAACAAGCGCATCCGCAGTATCGCATTTCAATCCACGCTCCCTCACGGGAGCGACTACTAATATAAATACTATTATGACCGTATCAAAAAATTTCAATCCACGCTCCCTCACGGGAGCGACAATAAATATGTTGAAGCACTTTACAAGGTTTATATTTCAATCCACGCTCCCTCACGGGAGCGACGCGTTTTTTTACGACTTTATTTTACTAGCAAAAATATTTCAATCCACGCTCCCTCACGGGAGCGACTTATAATTATCAGCATCGCTACCAATGGGCTATGATTTCAATCCACGCTCCCTCACGGGAGCGACTCGCTGCATCGTGAGCACTTGCAGTTATTTTTTATTTCAATCCACGCTCCCTCACGGGAGCGACCCGTACGGCCAAAGTTTCTCCAAAGTGGGAGAGCATTTCAATCCACGCTCCCTCACGGGAGCGACAGCATCAAAACAAAATACTTCTACATTCATTTAAATCAAGTATTTATTGCGAACTAGCTCAATTCAAATCCTTAAAAATTTTATTTTGATGTGAGAAAACTTATAGCTTTCCCATTCTAGCTCAAGTTGCGAACCTAAGCTAAATTTTATGTTCCATATAACTTCGCACTAAGAACGTAAATTATACAAAAATTAATTGCTAACAAAAAATTTTCCTTAAATCATACGTACACAGCTTACGCCTTCAGGAAGTTTATTTTCTGCGACTTCCACTTCATAGTCACTATAGCTTCTGGCAGCAATAACCCCTTCCTTGCGCTTAACACTAACAGTATCAAACAACTTGTATGCAGGAGCATTACCAAGTTCTGTAGCGTGCTTAAATACTATAAGTTCACGTACAGCCATATTGCCACGAGCAGCAGAATGATCGTATTCAAACATATTGATAATTGCCTGCCACAACAAAGCCAAATCATCTTCACTGAATCCAGTTACTTTGCGCGCAAGATTTGCAGAAATATAACCATCTACACGGTATAATGCGTAAGGAACAATATATTTACGTCCCATTTCTGTACTCTTATTTTCTGCATCCTTTTTGGTTGTAATAGCAACTCTGGTAATTGTAACTTCTTGTGTCACAATCGGATCAATGCTACGAGCAAAGCCCAACTGCACAGGACCGCGAACCTGACCACAATTCAAAGCAGCCTTTACGAATGTAGTCATAACAGCACCAAAAGTACGAATATCAAAGAAATTATTGCACATAAATTGGCAAATTTTCTTATCAATTCCAGGATCATCTTTTTTTAATTCCTTAATTTTCTTTTCATCAGTGCCAAACGCAACATATGCAGTATCATCGCTTTCGTTCAGAGGCACACCATCTTTAATATAGATTTTATAGCCTTCTTTGTCTTCGCACATCGTCTCAACACAATTTCTGATTTTGCGTTTCAGGCAAACATCAGTAACGATACCATAACCAGTTTCAGGATCAATACGCGGCATGTTGCCTGCATCCGGGTCACCATTCGGATTACCGTTTTCTACGTCGAACAAAATTGTAAACTCATATCTGTTCTTGATTACTTCAGCCATTTATTTTTCCTCCTTTTTCTCGTAGCGTTTTTGCACTTGATGATAATATCCGAGAACAAATTCACCTTGTTCCGGTAAGCTTAAACGAGCCGGCATCGCATTATCATCAACTTCAAGTTTATTCATAAGTTCACCAATCAACTTTTCAAAATAGATTACAGTGCCTTTTTGTGATGAAATTTTCTTCAAATGCGTATTGGCAAGCTTAGTCAACAGTGGAAAAGTCATGCTAGGATTGGCACATGCAGAGTTAAAATAGCGATCCTTTATAGTACTATTAATACCAGGATTAGCTTTTTCCTGCAAATCCTCAAGCACCGCAAACAATCTTCCTAACACATAAGGTACTTTTTTGCATTCTTCATTTAATGCCACAGTAACAACCTCCTCATTATATTTGTAATTTCTTATCAAGCAAGCCTTCATTATTGCCGCCTTGATTCTGCTAATTTTGGTAATATTTTTATCCGGATTATCCTGATCAGCCTTTGCTCGTAAAATTGTATTCTGATACAACGCTTCAGGATATTTTGTGCCGCTTAAAATACTACGTAAAACAGCACCTGTCAACAACGGTGTAGCAGCTTTATCTTTGGAATTTTTATTAGCAGTTTCCTGTAGAATCTGCCATAATGGTATACTTACCCTGTTATCAAATCCCGGTTTGATAATTTTAAATTCGCGAAAATATTTTTCATAATTTTTAACAAAATTACCAAAGGTATTGATAAAGAAAAAGCGTACCGAAATTCTCGCAGCATTAGGCGATAATCCTAAAATATAAAACTTGTTATCCGGTTTAACCGTAAAATCACTAATCTCAAACGGCTTACCAGCTCGAACTTTTTCAAAAAAGCCCTTAATATCCTCGTCTTTGACAATCTCATTAGCACTGCTAAAAATATCACCAAAAACATCCTCATTGTCTTCATCTGCTCCTTCTGCCCAAAAGACTACAGTCATATCACCAATACGTAAATAATTTCTGTCATTCGACAATAACGTATTCAGCGCTGTTGTATAAGCAAAAGCAGCATACTCACTGACCGGTGCATTGTCGCCCTGCTTATGCTCGTATGATTCATAAGCAGGAGCATTGAACGCTACCAAAGCTGCGCCAGAAGACTGTGCTCCATATAACCCTTTAATACTAGGATGCAAACGAGCTACAGGAGCAGCCTTGCCTGTAACCAAACAAATTTCTTTAGCTACATCCGTAGCTTGCTGGCTTTTATAAGAATCCCACGCCAGTTTGATTTCTTCATCCTGTTCTACACTTTCGCCATCAACCTTAAACATCAAGTTAGCGGAACCCAGTAAATCTTCCATATAAGGCTGTAAAAGCATATTTTCGTGTGCTAATTCTGGTTGCCAAGTTGCGAAAAATGCTTTTAGTGCCATTGCTTTTTCACCAACAGCATCTGCTAATATTTCCTGACATTTTTGTGCCATTGCCTCAAAGCATTGCTTACTACGCTCAGTTTTACCACTGGCATCTATACCCAAAACATATTTTGCGTTATCCCATAAAAACTGTGCAGAAACTCCTGCAGTACGTTTAGTTGCTTCCGGCAGCAATATGTTCTGTGGCAATTCGACTGTTTTCTTGCCTTTTTGCACAGAAATTTTCAAAGAAAGAAGGTTTAGTAACCTTCCCTGTTTATCAATATTCAGCGCATAAGATATTTTGGCATTTCCCCAACCTGGTTTTGCCACCTTTCCTTTAGCAGCTAAAGCCTCATAATAATCTACTAATGCTTGCAGTATCATTTGTATACCTCACATTGCGTAAGATCTATTACGCCATTGACAAATACAGCTCTAAAAAACATAGGCTTAATGCTGTTTAAATCGCTATAATCCATGTCATAGAGCATCAATCCTAAATCACGATTTTCAGCAATCGTAGGCACATTGTTAAAATCGTACATACGATAATTCACTGGAAATTCTCTACAACCAAAGTATGGTGTATGGTAACATTGGCCTTTAGTAATGCGTCGCTTAATTATATCCTGAAACTTACCAGGATTATCACCTGCATTAGCTTTATCCGTCATTTCAAAATGCGCTTCGATAACATAATGCACATCCTTGAGCACCATTGACGCACGCTGCTGAATTTCATCTTTAGTATTAAGATATAAATCTTTACCATCAGCTCCGTTAATCACACTTCTTGCCTTGCTACCACTAGCTTTTGCCTTAACCTCATTACGTCTAATGTTAGTAAAACGAATAGGGCTAAGCAAATAGATTTTATCCACGATCCACTTCATGCCGGGATGCCAGTAAATTGCTTCTAAAACACCACGCGCTGCCGATGGCGTTATACAATCGTAAGAAACACGCTCAACAGCCAACTCCGGGCGACTAAATAATGCATAATCACCCCAAACCTCTAATTTAATACTCACGTTATCACCGCCTTTATTTTTCATTGTTGTGCTTCTGGAATAATTCTATACCTAATATTATCTTTTGTCAACTCATCTCGAAAAAACTTGCATAAAAAACTTGTTTTTGCTAGTATACTATTGTCATGATTTTTCATGTGGATAGAAATATTGTTGTGCTACTGTAACAATCACACAAATAGAGACGGGTACCTCCGTCTCTATTTGTTTTTTAAGTTAAAAGAACACGCCAACACCATCATCAATATTTACTATCAATCCCTTATGGACATCATAAATACTCATATCAGCCAATACATTAATATTTTCGTCAACAACATCAATAACTCCTGCTCCTTGCAACTTAAGAAATTGATTTTCATAAACATTTACTATATACTGTCCTGCTTTTCTCATCAATGAACGGTTACGTACGCCATCACGCAGTTGTTCCAATAACTTCTTGCTGGCATCATCACATGGAATAAAAACTCCTCGACCAGTTTCGCCTATAATCTTAAAATCTGAAGCAATATCTTTAAACAACATCCTCTTATCAGATATCCCCAAAATATTGTGCATATCTAGGCTTTCGCCTTTATTTACATGTAACTGATCAAAATATTTTTTTATTGCCGCTGTAGATGAAATATCATTAAAATCACGCATTACCATTTGCGTAATTTCTCTCGGTAATCTTATAAAACTAGGGATTTTAGTATCATCATTCTCAATTTCAAATATATAAACAATACTCTCTTCTAATGGTCTTTTATTTTCACGATTACACCTGCCGGCTGCCTGAATTATACTATCTAAGCCAGCAATTTCACGATAAACTACCGGGAAGTCCACATCGACACCCGCTTCAACAAGACTGGTAGCTACAAGCTTACACGGCAAATTATTCTTAAGTCGTTCCCTAACTTCAGCCAAAATTTTTCGTCTATGCTGCGGATACATAAAAGTTGATAAATGATAGCAACCATCTCCGTTCAAGCCATCAAAAATTTTCTGTGCAGCTTTTTTAGAATTAACAATACATAGTACCTGTTTATGTATATTAAGTTGTGCAACCAAAGCTTCTGTGTCCTCAAAATCAGTCTTTTCATAATGAACACGCCTAAAAAAATCATACAAATCATCTACATTAGAACAAATTTCATGTAGTTGTACATCTTCAGTAAAATATTTCTTCAAACTAGGCTGCGTTGCTGTACACAATACCGCAGTCACATGATAATTACTTACTAATTCCCTTATAGCTCGCATACAAGGAATTAAATAATCATTAGGCAACATCTGAGCTTCATCAAAAATGACAATGCTATTAGCAATATTATGCAACTTACGACAACGACTTGTTTTATTGCCATATAATGATTCAAAAAACTGCACATTAGTCGTTACTATAATCGGTGCATCCCAATTTTCCGTTGCCAGCTTTTTACGTTCATTTTCTTTTTGTTTTTCATCGCCAAATTCTGCATCATCATAATCAACATTCATATGATGTTCAACTACATTCTCACTTCCTACGATAGAACGAAAAACATCAGCGGTCTGCTCAATAATGGAAGTATAAGGAATTACATAGATAATACGTTCTTTATTTTTATGTTGCATCGCATGCTCCAAAGCAAAACCAAGCGATGCGATTGTTTTACCACCACCAGTAGGAACAGTTAACGTATAAATGCCTTCTTGACCATGAGCTGCATTAATACATTCTTCACGAATTTCCGTACGTTTTTCATCCAATTTATTTGTAGGATTACCCCAAGCCATAATATAGGCATTATATCGTTTGTATAGCTCTTCTAAACTGGAAAAATCCCCCCGCTTCAAAGTATTAGGTCTCATAAACCTTTCTGTATCTAAGAAATCAGCATCTACCAAACAGGAAAATAGCATTCTTGTGAAAAACATAGCTGAAAAGGTATCACCGAAAGCCGGAAAAAGTTTTTTGTTTACACTTAATTCAGGTAATTCGTTTTTAAAGGCACTATAATCTAAAATTCCTACTAATTCCTTTCTCATACGAGCTACCAAAGTTCCGTTATCAATATCACCTCTTACGCCAAGATTCATTAAACCACTATGATGGCCTGCAATACAAAAAGCAAATGGCACAAAATATTTTCCAAGTAATTGTGCCCCTGCAGTTGAATGATCTACTTTAGGCCCATTCTGTTGAATACGTTTTTGGAAACCAGTAGAATACTTTCCAATATCATGATATAAACCTAGCAGCTTTCCTATTTCTTCCATTGTAAATTTTTTGGCAAACTCAGCACATAAAGTACTTGTTCCATTCAAATGTTCAATGAGAGCTTGTTCTCTATTTTCACCATCATCGCTTTTATGCCCAATATAATGCATTTTATTTATCCTCCTGCCAGCAATTTTTTTATACACTTTTTTTCTGCTAAAATTCTCCTACCTCACACGTATACGCCTGCCCTCGCCGTTCGCCAAAAAAATCTCGCCCAG
>CAMFET010000004.1 GCA_945949475.1 uncultured Phascolarctobacterium sp. | reverse complement strand
CGGGACCGGGGTCACGACGACCGATTTGCACGCGCACCTCTTGGTCGCCAATCTTGACCAAATAGTCCACGATTTCGCCTAAGAAGGCCTTGCGGATTACATGACCGCGCACGCCGTTGGGGTCATTGGCATTGGTAAAGCGGATTTCGGTGGGACGGCTAGCCAGGTTGAACATTTCCTCGGCCTTCATGCGCTCAGGCACGATGAGACCGCTGGGCAGCTTGTGCTCGGAGCCCTTAATATAGGCATCCTTGCCCTTCCAAACTACATCGGTGAAGCTAGAAACGCCGATGAAGCTGAAGACGAACTTGTTCTTGGGGTTGTTATAAACATCCAAGGGGGAGTCGATTTGCTGCATTACGCCGAGCTTCATAACCAAAATGCGGTCGGACAGTGCCATAGCCTCGGACTGGTCATGGGTTACGTAAATAATGGAGAAGCCATATTTGCGCTGCAAATCCTTAATTTCAAAGCGCATTTCCTCACGCAGATGGGGGTCCAAGCTGGAGAGGGGCTCGTCCAAGAGCATTACGTCGGGGTTGATAGCCAGAGCGCGGGCCAAGGCTACACGCTGCTTGCCGCCGCCGGAAAGGTCGGCCGGGCTATCATTGGCTGCCTTGAGCAGGTTGGTGGCGGTCAGTGCGTCCTTAGTGCGTTGCTCGATTTCCGCATTGGGCAGCTTGCGCAGACGCAGGGGGAAGGCCACGTTTTCATAAACGCTCATATGGGGCCATACGGCGAAGGCTTGGAAAACCATGCCGAAATTACGGTTTTCGGGGGGAGTATAGTGATGCTTTTTCGGAGAAGACAGCAGGCGGTCGCCTACCCACACCTCACCATCGGATAAATCCTCAAAGCCGGCAACCATACGCAACGTAGTGGTTTTGCCGCAGCCGGAGGGACCCAGCATGGAGAAGCATTCGCCCTTGCCGATTTCGATATTCAGGTTATCGACGGCAGTAACATCACCAAATCTTTTTGTAACATTAACTAAGCGGATGTATGACATGACGATTACTCACTCGCTTTCTTGGTAAGATGGTTGATGAACATTTGACCTAAAACGATAATGATCAAAGCGATGCCTGCCAAAGCAGTGGACATAACGGTTTCGCCGTCCTCGTTCAGAGTGTAGATGGCTACGCCGATGGTTCTGGTGGTAGGAGCATACAGCATGATGGATACGGTCAATTCGCGCAGGGCCGGCAGGAAAATCAGGAAGAAGGCACTGATCATACCGGGGCGCACTAAGGGGATAACGATGTCCTTCAGGGATTGCCACATGCTAGCGCCGCAGGAGCGAGATGCTTCCATCAGGGAGTCGTGTACCTGCTCTAATGCAGCGGAGTTAGCCTTCAGGGAGAAGGCCATGTAGCGGGCGATGTAGGATACTAGAATAATCCATACAGTGTTGTAGATGTTGATGCCGAACTGGCCGGACCAAGCAAGGATTACGCCGAGGGCGATAACGGAGCCGGGAACGGAGAAGGGCAGCATGCCCAAGAATTCCAGAATACCCTTGCCACGAACCTTCATCTTAACGATAACGTAGGAAATCATAACGCCGGCAAACATGGTGATGAAGGCGGCAGCCAGACCCAAGGTTACGGAGTTGAAGATTGCGTCGCGAGTTACGTCGTATTCAAAGAGAATGTACTTGTAGTTGTTGAGGGAGAGGTTTTCCCAAGTCAGGGGCAGACCATAGGTTTCTACGCCGCCAACCATGAAGATAACTACGGTAGGCAACAAAATGGTGAAGCCGATGTAAGCCAAGCAGAAGAACAGCAGGGGATAACGCAGGCCGCGCAGCTTGAGCTCCATGGGACGGAAGCTTTTGCCACCGATGATTTGGTAATGGCCCTTGCTGAGCACCTTTTGTTGAGCCCAGATGATGCAGGCTGCGGATACGATCAATACGGTAGCCAATACGGTACCGGTACGGATGGAAGCGAAGGAGCCTGCTGATTCGTGAATCTTTTCGTAAATCAGGGTAGGAATATTATAAATACCTTGTTCAATACCCAAAACTGCTACGGTACCGAAGTGTGCCATGGAGTACAGCATGATGAGCAGCGCACCGCTCATGATGGAGGGCAGCACCAGGGGAATAGTAATCTTGCGGGTAATGGTGAAGAGGCCGGCGCCGCTGATGCGGGCGGATTCCTCCAAGGTGGGGTCCATACGCTCCAAAGCACCGCAAACCTGAATAAATACGAAGGGGAAGAGGTACATTACCTCAACGCAGCTGATGCCGTGGTAGGTATAGATATCGAAAAGAGGCTCGGTAGTATTAAAGGCGGACATGAACCACTTATTAATATAACCGGAGTGGGGGCTGAGCAGCATTTTCCAAGCCAGCGCGCCGATGAAGGAGGGCAGCATGAAGGGGACGAGGAAAAGGCTCTTCATAAAGGTCTTATAGGGAAGGTCGGTACGAGTTACCAGCCAAGCAAAGAAGGTACCCACGATGGTGGAGCCAACGGTGGTCATGCTGGCGATAATCAAGGAGTTGATGAGTGCTTGGAAGGTTTCGGGCTCGGTGAGGACCTTATAGAAGTCCATGCTGTTGAATTTGCCATCTACGAAGAAGGCATTGAACAGAATCAGGAGCACGGGCCAAGCTACGAAAATAACGAGAATTGCAATAGAGATGAAGAGAATGACTTGGGCAATACCAAAGCCACTATCCTTTTTGATGGTGCCACTTGCCATTATTCTTCCACCTCCTTCAATTGTTCTGCATCAAACCAGTGTAAGGCTTTGAAGGTGATGTAGCATTCTTCGCCTTCCTTGAACATCAGGTTATTGTTGATGGCAGTGTGGGTTTCGATTTCAGTGCGCAGGGATTGGTCATCCACATTGATGGCATAGTCCATGGTAGCGCCCAAGAAGTTGGCGCGGTGGATGATGCCCTTGAGGCCGGGGCCTTCGCGATGGATTTCTACATCGGAGGGACGGAAGCCGGCTACCCATTGAGCAGCCTTGCCCTTGGGACCCTCCCAAGGAATCTCTTGATTGCCATTACCAACATAGAATTTGCCATTCTTTTCGGTAGCATGCACAAAGTTGGCAATGCCCATGAATTTGAAGACGAACAAATCTGCGGGCTTTTCAAAGATTTCGTAGGGGTTACCGATTTGGCGAATCTTGCCCTTGGCATCCATAATGGCCAAGCGGTCGGAAATTGCCAGAGCAACCTCCTGGTCATGGGTTACGAATAATACGGTGATGCCAAATTTGCGCTGCAATGCTTTGATTTCAAAGCGCATTTCCTCGCGCAAATTGGCGTCCAAATTGGACAGGGGCTCGTCGAGCAGCATTACGCTGGGGTCGGCTACCAGAGCGCGGGCCAGAGCGACACGTTGTTGTTGACCGCCGGAAAGCTCGGAGGGCAGACGTTTATCCAAGCCCTTCATGCCCACGACCTCGATCATTTTCATAACCAGCTCGTTGATTTCTTCCTTGGGACGCTTTTCCATCTTTAGAGGATAAGCGATGTTTTCGAATACAGTCATATGGGGCCATACTGCGTAATCCTGGAATACGATGCCGAGACCGCGGCGCTCGGGCGGAATGTATTCGCCGCTTGCGCTGTCCGCTACTACGGTTTCATCAATAATGATTTTGCCTGCATCGGGTACTTCGTGACCGGCAATGAGGCGGATGAGGACGGTTTTGCCGCAGCCTGAGGGTCCCAAGAGGGTGAAGCATTCACCCTTTTTGATGGCGATATCTAAATCTTGCAGGACTTGGTGCTTGCCGTAGCCCTTGGCCACACCTTCGACCTTAATAATATCTTCCATTAGGCTACCTCCTGTAAAAATTTTGGATGAATCATACGAAAATACACATTATTCATATAAGTCAAAAACGGCAGAACGGGAAAGTCCCGCTCTGCCCGTTTTTACGCATTTGTTAAATATTATTTTTTAACTTGCATCAGGTCGGAGAACTCTTTAACAGTCTTTTCTTTGCTGTCGATGATCTCGAGGTAGTTAACCTTGATACCCTTCTTCAAAGCTTCCTTCGGGGAAGGCAGTTGGAACTTGGGATCAATCTTAACGTCTTCACGAACGGGGATGGTGCCTTGGTTAGCTACCAATTGTTGTGCTTCTGGACCCAGCAGGTAGTCAACAAATTTCTTAGCAGCATCCAATTGCTTGGAGTCTTTGAAAATAGCTACCGGGGAGGGAACTACCAGCATTTCGGGCGGATAGCACATCTTAATGTGAGCGCCCTTGGCGATCTTAGCGTTGGTGATATAGTCAACTGCCAGGGATGCAGACAATTCGCCGGAAGCAGTATCGTCGATAACTTGGCCGGAGCCTTTGCCTACGCGAGCGCCGTTAGCCTTCAGCTCTTTGAAGAAGTCGGGGCCAAATTGTTTTTGCAGCAGAGCGATGGACATATAAGCGGTGCCGGAAAGAGCGGGGTTTGCAACTGCAAAGCCGTTCTTGAATTCGGGTTTCTTCAGGTCGGACCATTGGGTAGGAGCGGTCTTAACTTTATCGGTGTTGATGATGATGCCCAGAGTGCCCAGACGAGCTGCATGGAAGGAGCCATCATAATCATCGAAGGGGTTAACGATTTCTTTGAATACGGGGCTCTTGTAGTTAGCCAGGATGCCTTCCTTCTTCATCTTGTAGAAGTCAGGAACCTCACTGGTCCAGATAACGTCAGCCAAAATCTTGCCGCTTTGACGTTCAGCAGCAATTTTAGCCATCAGCTTGCCAGCGCCTGCAGATTGATAGTCAACCTTAATGCCAGGGTTTTTCTTTTCGAAGCCGGTTACAATACCTTTAATGAGGGATTCCTTCATAGAGGTATAGATGATGAGCTTGTTGCCATCAGCCTTAGGAGCAGCAGCTTTCTTTTCGCCACCGCCGCAGCCAGCGAAGAGCATGGAACCAGCTAATACACAAGCCATTGCTACGATACTAGTTTTTTTCAACATGGATGAAAACCTCCTTGATTTTCCGGCGCCATTGTCCGGTTATTCAGCATATAGGGTCGGTTTCGGCAGCTGCAGTGCTGCTGCTAGTCCGACTATTTTCATCCTTAAATTTAACATAAATTTTACAAACATGCAAGGGGATAGTGAGATTTTGTGTATTTTTTTTAGTGTTTTTAAGTGTGGAGTAGTGTATTCTGCTTGCGACATTCGTCTTACAATTAATAATATTATCAATAATAAAAGTGCATACAAAAAATAGGGCACACCTTGTGTGGGTGTACCCTAGTTATCTAAGAAGCAGGCCCTTGCTTAGGCGCAAAACTTAATGGTAGTGCATGCGAGGGCGGGGAGCAGGACTGTGCAGGCGCGTTACATCCTTAGCCACAAGTCCTTGCGGATTTCTTACTATTTGGTAGCAAACCTTTTCTCCATCAATGAGCGTGCGAAAGCCAGTGCCCTTAATGGCTGTGTAATGGACAAAGATATCCTTACCCTTCTTGGTGCGAATGAAGCCGTAGCCCTTAATGGGATCAAACCAATGAATTTCCCCTAAAAGAATCATAATTTATCACTCCTATGATGTAGTTTTTGAGGGGACTGCAGCTGCTGTAGTCTTTATATTCATTATAGCATGAATTATGGGAAAATACAAGTAAATTCAGAAAATTACATAAGTACTTTTCTTTGCTTCTTGTGAAAACTTTTCGTGCGTAAGTAGGCATTTGGATGTATAATATATCTTGATAAACTATCATTAATTGAGAGGTAAGAGCATGCGGTTACGAAAAAAACCTTGGATTGAAGAAGCTATGCTGGACATAGTGGATGAATATGTATTTATGCATGATATTGAAAAGTATAAGGGCCATTGGCAGGAAATGTTTCCCGGCAAGCGCTTGTGCTTAGAGATTGGCTGTGGTAAGGGGCGCTTTACTATAGGTATGGCCGAGCTGCATCCGGAAAAGGCCTTTATCGGTATTGAAACCCAGCATGATATTGCTTATTTCCCGGGCAAGGCAGCCAAGGATAAAAAGCTTGATAACGTGAGGATAATCTGTGCCAATGCAGAAAATCTTTTAGAGTGGTTTGAGCCTGGTGAAATCAAGGAGCTGTATTTAAATTTTAGTGATCCTTGGCCCAAGGCGCGTCATGCTAAGCGTCGTTTGACGCATCGTAATTTTTTGGCTAAGTATGCTCAGCTTTTAGGCAAGGGTGGGCATTTACGCTTTAAGACCGATAATCGGGGCTTGTTTGATTTTTCGGTGGAAGAGTTTAAGGAATTTGGCTTGGAAATAATTGCCTTGAGCTATGATTTGCACCATAGCGAATATGAAAATGATGTGCAAACGGAGTATGAGCAGAAATTCAGTGCCTTGGGTACGCCTATTAATTTCTGCGAGGTTGTTTTTTAATCTAGGTCCTGGCTTATGAAGAACACTTTTTTAAAGTTTTGGAAGAATCCAGCTCAGCTTATTTACATGGTAATGCTTTTGCTGGTGCTGATTGGCGGGATTAACGTGCTCAGCGCTAGCTTTGTTACAGCTAGGGATATGACGGGTGATGGTCTTTCCTTTTTTAAAAAATATTTATTCTTTGCTTGCTTTGGCTCCTTGGTGATGTACGTGGTGCGACGCCTTGGCTACAGGTTTTGGCTGCATAGGAATATCTTATGGCTGGGGTTTGGCGTTATTTTTGTGATGCTGTTGGTGGTGGATGTGATGGGCATTGCTACCAAGGGCGCTTCCCGATGGATTTATTTAGGACCGATTTCTATCCAACCCTCAGAATTTGCCAAGCTGGTGGTGATTATGCTGGCGGCTAAGTATTTAGGCGGAATGCTGCGCAAGGGTGAGCGAGTGAGCCTTTTTGCTCCCGGAGACCATCGCATGGTGCTGGCGGCGACACTGATTTATGCAGTGCTAGTGTATAAGCAGCCTGACTTGGGCACGGCAGCCATTATCGTTACCTTGATGCTGGGAGTATATATCATTGCCGGCATACCCAAAGAACAGCTGGTGTGCATTTTAGGCGCTGGTGGACTTTTGGCAGTAGTGGCTACGGTGGCCTCTAGCTACCGTATGGAGCGTGTGCAGGTGTGGTTCGACCCTTGGCTTGACCCGCGCGGCAAGGGCTATCAGATGGTGCAATCTCTGCTAGCTATCGGTAGCGGTGGGTTGACCGGCACGCAATGGGGTCAGGGCGCAGGCAAATTCTTTTATTTGCCCGAAGCGCATACGGACTTTGCCTTTGCGATTTTTTGTCAGGAAAATGGCTTTATTGGGGCGTTGTTTTTACTGCTTTTGTTCGCTCTTTTGGGATTCGCTTTTTGCACGATAACAATCAATGCGAAGGATAGAAGGGGCTTTTTGCTGGCCGGGGGCATAACCTTTTTGATTATTGGCCAAGCGGTGGCTAATATGGCCATGGTTTGTGGTATTTTGCCTGTTATTGGTGTGCCCTTGGTGTTTATTAGCTATGGTGGCAGCTCCATGGTCCTATCCATGGCGGCCATAGGACTGTTGCTTTCGGTATATGATGACGAGGTGCTAGAGAGCGAGCACGAGGCCCTACCGCCTCAGGAGCGTCGTGATAGCTTACGCATGGTACGCAATGAGAGGTGGCGCTCATGAGAAAATTTACTTTAAATGATGGGCGCATTCGCTTTGGCTGGATGTGCCTGCTGCTGCTAGCAGTTTTTATGGGTGTGGTTGTGCGCTTAGGATGGCTGCAGATTGTGCGCGCTAACGATTTGCGCAAGCAAAGTGAAAACCAGCTAACGGCTGATTTAACGCAAAAGCATCCGCGCGGACGCATCGTGGACCGTGATGGCGAGGAGCTGGCGGTGAGCATCATGACGGGCTCCCTTTATGTGGACCCTGAGGGGATGAGCGATGATTCGTTGGCGGCTAAGGCACGGCCTCAAAGGGATGTACGCCGTATTGCGGCCGATCTCTTGGCACCGGTGCTGAAAATGGATAAGGAGCGCTTGTATAAAACCTTTACCGGCGGTGGACGCTTTGTGTGGCTCAAGCGTACTATGGACCCCAAGGAAGAGGAGCAGGTGCGTAAGATTATCAAAGAAAATAAGCTGCCCGGACTGCACTTTTTGGAGGAAAGCAAGCGCTATTACACTAAGAAGCGTACCGCGGCCCAGATTTTGGGCTTTATTGGTACGGATGATGTGGGCCTTAGCGGTATAGAGTATCAGCTAAACGATGTTTTAAAGGGCAAGGATACGAAGTATTCCTTGATGGTTGATGCTGCTGGACAGCAAATTTTAGGTGGACTTGTAAATGATAAGGCGCAAAGCGTGCAAAAGAAGCAGGAGCAGCTGCCTACTGTCTACCTGACCTTGGATAGCAAGATGCAGTATGTGCTAGAGGATGCGATGGATGACGCTATCGCTAGAACGCATGCTAAGGGTGCTGCTGCTATCATTATGGACCCCTATACGGGTGAAATCTTGGGTATGGCCTCGCGACCTACCTTTGATCCCAATAATTTTAATAAATACAGCCAAGAGTCGTGGAACAATAAGGCAGTTTCCATGATTTACGAGCCCGGCTCTGTTTTTAAGCCCATTGTAGGCTGCATGGGCCTAACTGAAGGCATTATTTCGCCTAACACCATTTTTAATGACGCTGGCAGTATTCGCATTGCCGACCGCATTATTCATAACTGGGATGGCGAGGGCTTGGGCTATGTGCCCTTTTCTACGATTATCAAGTTTTCCATTAATACCGGCATGGTGCAGCTGGGCATGAGCTTGGGTGCGGATAGGCTGATCAGCTATGCCAAAAAGTTTGGCTTTGGCTCCCCCACAGGCATCGATTTGCCCGGTGAAGAGCATGGTATTTTGTATAATCCCAAGATGATGTATGAGCCCGATGTGGCCACTATGGCTATTGGTCAGGGCATTGCCGTAACTCCTATTCAGGTGCTGCGGGCTATTTGTGCCATTGCTAATGGGGGCGAGCTTTTAAAGCCCTATATTATTAAAAAGATTGTGGCTCCTGATGGCAGCGTTATTCAAGAAGGCCAAAAGCAGGTGGTGCGTAATGTAATCACTCCTGAGGTGGCCTCGCAAATGCGCGCCATGATGGAGAAGGTTGTAAGCGAGGGCGGCGGTAAAACAGCAGCCATCAAGGGCTATCGTATCGCCGGCAAAACAGGCACGGCCGAAAAGCTAGCTGAGGAAGGCGGTTATGCTGCAGGTAAATATATTGCTTCCTTCGTAGGCTTTGTGCCAGCGGATAAGCCTAAGTACGCTATGCTGGTAATGCTGGATACGCCTCAGGGTGCCTTTTATGGCTCTCAGGTTAGCGCACCTATTTTCCGCGACACGCTGCAACAGATTTTGGTTGCGAAGGGTATTCAGCCTACCAATAGGGAGGGCTTGCCTTCCTTCGATATGATGAATACTACGGACGATAAAGCAAAGGAGAAGCCTAAAACGATACCGCAGATTTTGCTCATGCCCAATGGCAAAATTAAGCTGCCAGATTTTAAGGGCATTGATATGCGGTATACGGCGGAGCTTTTGCAGCAGGGGCGTTTGCGCTTGAAGCCGTATGGCAGTGGTATTGCCTATCAGCAGAAGCCTGCGCCAGGCACGGAGGTAGTAGAAGGGACTACGGTTGAGGTGTGGTTTAAATAGCTTCTGTTGGCAAAGCCTTTATGTTTGGTGGAGCTAAGCTGGGTTGGCTTTGTATTGTAAAGGCAAGTATACAGAATAATTTTAGCTAATAGCAGGAAAAAGGCTGCTTGAAGCAGAATGCTATAGGATAATCCTTTGTTATCTATGCATATTTTCGAATCATTATTGAGGAGGTAGATTATGTTATCCGATATTGAAATTGCTCAACAAGCGAAAATGCAAAAAATCACTGATGTGGCTGCCAAGCTGGGTATCAGTGAGGACGATATTGAATTATACGGTCGTTATAAGGCGAAGCTATCCATGGATTTGATTCGCCGCATGGAAAACGAGAAGCCGGGCAAGCTGGTGCTGGTTACTGCCATTACGCCGACTCCGGCTGGTGAAGGCAAATCCACTACCACTGTTGGCTTGGCCCAAGGCCTGCACAAAATCGGCAAAAAGGTTATCGTTGCTCTGCGCGAGCCCTCCCTGGGCCCCTGCATGGGTATTAAGGGCGGCGCCGCTGGTGGCGGTTACTCCCAAGTAGTGCCCATGGAGGACATCAACCTGCACTTCACTGGTGACTTCCACGCTATTACCAGCGCGCACATGCTGCTTAGCGCGATGCTGGATAATCATATCCAACAGGGCAATGCCCTGAATATCGACCCGCGCCGCATCGTGTGGAAGCGCGTAGTTGATATGAATGACCGCGAGCTGCGCAATATCGTGGTTGGCTTGGGCGGCAAGGCTCATGGTGTGCCGCGTCAGGATGGCTTCGATATTACTGTTGCCTCCGAGGTTATGGCTATTTTGTGCTTGGCCAACAGCCTGCACGATTTAAAGGAACGCTTGAGCAAGATTATCGTGGCTTATGACTATAGCGGCAACCCTGTAACCGCTGGTCAAATCAAGGCTCACGGTGCGATGGCAGCGCTTTTGAAGGATGCTATTAAGCCTAATCTGGTACAAACTCTGGAGAATGTGCCCGCTATTATCCATGGTGGCCCCTTTGCCAATATTGCCCATGGCTGCAACAGCGTTATGGCTACCAAAACCTGCATGAAGCTGGCTGATTACACCATTACCGAGGCAGGCTTTGGCGCAGATTTGGGCGCAGAAAAATTCTTTGATATTAAATGCCGTTATGCCGGACTTAAGCCCGATGCAGTAGTTATCGTTGCTACCGTGCGTGCTTTAAAGATGCACGGCGGTGTGCCTAAGACGGACTTGAAGACTCCTAATGTGGAGGCTGTGAAGGCGGGCCTGTGCAACCTAGAAAAGCATATCGAAAACGTGAAGAAGTTCGGCGTACCTGCTGTGGTAGCTATCAATATCTTCGCTCAGGATACTGCCGAGGAGCTGGAGGCAGTGCGTGAGCATTGCGCTAAGCACGGTGTCAATGTAGCTCTGTCCGATGTCTTTGCTAAAGGTGGCGAGGGCGGCATTGAGCTGGCTAAAGAGGTTGTGGCTTTAGCTGAAAGCGGTAAGGCTAACTTTAAACCCATCTATGAGCTGGATATTCCCTTGAAGGCTAAGATTGAAACCATCGCCAAGGAAATTTATGGCGCTGATGGTGTAAGCTATACTAAAGAAGCTGACAAGGCATTGAAGGAGTTCGAGGCTTTGGGTTATGGCAATTTACCTGTTTGCATGGCTAAGACTCAATATTCCTTCTCCGATGACCAAACTTTGCTTGGTCGTCCCAGTGGCTTTACTATTACTATTAAAAACTGCCGCATTGCAGCTGGCGCTGGCTTTATTGTGGTACTGACCGGTGATATTATGACCATGCCCGGCCTGCCCAAGGTTCCCGCTGCAGAAAAGATTGACGTTAGCGATGAAGGCGTCATCAGCGGGTTATTCTAAATGGTCAATTTGTTTTAAAGGTTTTTGAGGTGAATTGTAATGGAAACTATTTTAATGAGGGGTAAGCCTGCCAGTGATGTTTATCGTGAGGCTATAACAGAAAAAATTGCTGCTGCTAAGCAGCGCGGCCTTTTGGTAACTCTGGCTATTGTGGTAGTGGGGGATGACCCTGCTTCCCATGTGTACAAGGGCAGGCTAGTAAAATTGATTGAGAGCCTAGGCGGTGCCGCTAAGGTTATAGAGCTGCCTGGGAGCTCAAGTGAAGAAGATGTTATCGGTGTAGTGAAAAAGCTCAACCGGAACCGTTATGTGACCGGCATTTTGCCCATGATGCCCATGCCGAAGCATATTAATGGCGACGCTGTGGGTGCGGCTGTTTCTCCTAATAAGGATGTGGACTGCCTTAATCCCCAAAACAGTGGCGATGTTTTTATGGGTCGCAGCAAATGGGCAGCATGTACACCTCGTGCGTGCATGGCGATTTTAGAGCATTATGGCATTGAGCTGGATGGCAAAAATGTTGTGGTTATTGGTCGCAGTAATGTGGTGGGCAAGCCTGTGGCAATGCTGCTCCTGGCTAAAAATGCTACCGTAACTGTGTGCCATTCCCATACCCAAAACCTACCGGAGCTTTTAAAGCAGGCGGATATCATTGTGGCCGCTGTGGGCAAGGCCTGCTTTGTTAAGCCGGAGATGGTGAAGGATGGCGTGGTTATCGTAGATGTAGGCATCAATGCTGTGGGCGATAAGCTCATGGGTGATGTGGACCCTGCTGTAGCCGCAAAGGCCAGCGCCTTTACTCCTGTACCCGGCGGTGTTGGCGTGGTTAGCAACATGATGGTTATGGAATGCTTAACCCGTAATTTGTAAAAGGATGGATTATGAGATATTTTTGGCTGCTTTTGGTTGTGGTATTGACGGCAGTGATTTTTGTAAATTCTTCATTGCCGGCCACGGAATCGGGCAAGCTTAGTGGTTTTGTAGCTCAATTCGTTGCACAGCTGTCCCAGCTGTTGGATATTACGCTTAAGGGCGATGTGGAGCATACGATTCGCAAGCTGGCACACTTTTTAGAGTTTGCCTGCTTGGGACTTTTGTGGTGCAAAACCTTCGCTAGCTTTCGCGTTAGCAACCGCACCTCCACGGGCTATATTTTGTTGCTTTGCCTTTTGACCGCAGTGACGGATGAGTATATTCAGCTCTTTAGTCTGGGGCGTGAGGGCAAGGTTATGGATGTGCTGCTAGATTTTAGCGGTGCTGCCTGTGCTTGGCTGTGGTATCGCATTGTGCAGTGGTGCGAGTAGCTATAATGTAGCTTAAAATAGTAAATGGAGCCGTTGCGTTAGCAGCGGCTCTTTACTTTTGTATAACTGTGTATGCTACATAGAATTAATGCACATTGTAAAAATTATTTGTTTAGAGTAAAATTAGAATATAGAATAAACGGAGTGCAATGAAGCAAATTAGAGGCATACTTTGCTGCTAAAAGCGTATACTACTGCTAGTAGGCAGACGGGATAGATGATAATTATTACATGAGTGGAGTGATAAATATGGCATTGACTAAATTGCGCAAGGAAATTGATGCGGCTGTGCAGCTGCCGGTTTTTGATTTGTCGAGAGAAGAGCTTGTGCAGGAGGCTTTGGCTAATCATGAGGGCGTATTGGCTGCTAATGGAGCGTTGCGTGTCGTAACTGGTAAGCATACAGGCCGTTCACCCAAGGATAAATTTTTTGTAGATGACGCCAACACCCACGAGCAGCTGTGCTGGGATAATAATCAAGCCTGCAGCAAGGAAACCTTTGACCGCCTTTATAAAAAAATGCTGGACTATGCTGCTACCCACAAAATGTATGTAACCGATGTTTACGCAGGTGCAGATCCTCACTATCGCTTGCCGGTGCATTTTGTTAACGAGCTGGCTTGGCATCAGCTTTTTGTGCGCAATTTGTTTATTAGCAATGAAGAAGTGCCGCTGGATGCCGAGGGCTTTACCGTGCTGTGCATGCCCGGTGTTTATGCCGAGCCGGAGCTGGATGGCGTGCACTCGGAAATGTTTGTTATTTTGAATCTAACGGAGAAGGTAGTGCTCATCGGCGGTGGGAAATATGCCGGTGAAATGAAGAAGGGTATCTTCACGGTGATGAATTATTTATTGCCCTGTCACAACGTGTTTTCCATGCATTGCTCCGCCAATGTGGGCCCCAAGGGCGATGCTGCTTTGTTTTTTGGCCTGAGCGGCACGGGTAAAACCACGCTTTCGGCTGATGGCACTAGAGCCTTGGTGGGTGATGACGAGCATGGTTGGAGTAAGGATGGCATTTTTAATATCGAAGGTGGCTGTTATGCTAAATGCGTGCATTTGAGCGAATATACCGAGCCCCAAATTTTTCGCGCCATTCGTGAACACACCGTGCTAGAAAATGTGATCTTGGATGAAAATAATGTCCCTGATTATGATGATATTATGCTGACAGAAAATACCCGCGCAGCTTATCCTCTGCATTATATCGATAATGCGCTTTTGCCTAGCGTGGCTGGCCATCCGAAGACCATCATCTTTTTGACTGCGGATGCCTTCGGCGTATTGCCCCCTGTGGCGAAGCTGACCACGGAGCAGGCCATGTATCATTATCTATCTGGCTACACTAGCAAGGTTGCCGGTACTGAGGACGGCATTGTGGAGCCGCAGGCGACCTTTTCCATTGGCTTTGGCGAGCCCTTTTTGCCCCTGCCGCCCCTGACCTATGCTAAAATGCTGGGTGAGCGCATCAATGAGCACGGCACCTCTGTTTATCTAGTTAATACTGGCTGGAGCGCAGGGCCCTATGGTCAAGGCCATCGCATCAATCTAAAGCACACGCGCCGCTTGGTGAATGCTGTGTTGGAGGGTGAGCTTAATAAGGTGGAATGGGAGACCTTGCCCGTCTTTGGCCTTGCTATTCCTAAGGCTTGCGAGGGTGTTCCTTCCGAAATTCTCAATCCTCGCAATACCTGGGAGGATAAAAATGCCTATGATGTGCAGCTGCGTAAGCTGGCACAGCTTTTTGCCAAGAATGTTACCAAATTCCATGGCCTCATTACAGAAGATATTTTAAGTGCAGGTCCTAAGGCGTAGTTAAGAAGCCGGCTTGAGCATCTTTATGTTAATTATAGAGCAGAATTAAAAAATTTATTTAAGGCTATCGCTGGGGCGATGGCCTTATTTTATACTTGTAAAGGGCTTGGAGAATAGAGTATAATTAATATGCAATACTATATCTTGTAGGAAAAGAGGATAGTTGTTTTTATAAAATACAATTTATCCAGTTATGCTGGGCATGATAAAAGAGGTTAAAGATGGGTATCAAGTTATTAAATAAAAGATTTAAGGTGTCACTTTTTAGTGTAGCTATCTTTATATTTTTCTTAATTGTTGCCATGGGCAGCCTGCATGTGATGCGCGAAAAAATTTTGGAGAACTCGCATATCATGGGCCAGGAAATCGCTGCGCGTTTTGCGACTCGGGAAACTGCGCGCATCAAGTCACAAGAAATGCTGCTGCGCAGTGTGGCGCAAAGCATGGGCTCCATGCTGAGCTTAAAGGCTAATTGGTCGGACGAAGAAATTGAGCAAGCATTGCGTCGTTTTACGGAGTATATGGAAAATAACTCTGAGGTAGTACGCTTTGATATGTGTGCAGTGATTGATGGGCGGCTTATCTGCAGCCGTCCGGAGCGTGGCATCCATGGCTTGAGTAAGGTGAAGTGGTATCAGGCCGCATTAGCTCGGAAGGGTGATGTGGCTTATACCAATTTGTACCAAATGGAGCCCAAGCATGAGTATGTTTTGACGATGGCTGTGCGCCTTGGGCACGGTGATGACGTGCTGGCGATGAACCTTTACCCGGAGCAGCTTAACGCGCTTTTGGCCGATAATCGCCTGCCGCGCCAGAGCTATTACTATTTGTGCGACCCTAATGGTAATATTATGTTTGCTATCAGTGATAGGGGCTTGAGCATTGAACAGCAGCAGCCCTATGTGGACCAAATTTTTAGCGAGCTGCATCAGGGCAATGCCGACTATATTATTGACTTAGAGGGTAACAAGCGTGGCGTTTACTATACTGTATCCGACAAAGGCTGGATAAGCGTTGTTACGATTCCCTATGATTTTCTGTTGGGTGATTATCAAAGCCTTTTGCAATGGTTTGTGTTGATTTTAGGCATCTTTGCCTTGATGGTTGTATCCTTGGGTACGCGTGAGCATTTGCTTAATAAACAGGTACAAAATATTAACGATGTGGTACAGGTTATGAGCAAGTCCTTTTTGGCTGTTTTTAGAGTGAATTTGCGTACCGGTCGCTATACTATTGTGAAGGAAGAGAATATGGGCTTCGAGACTGCTACAGAAGGCTCTTACCAGGAGCTGGTGGAGCAGCTGGTGCCACTAATTGAGCCCGATGCTGCAGAAGAATTTGCCGAAACCTTTTCCTTGGATAATATTAAGGATTTGATTAAGCGGCAAATCTATGATTTTGGCGGTGAGTTTCGGCAACGCTTCGGTAAGGAATATAAATGGGTTAATGTTCGTTTATTGTGGGATGAGATTTTGGGCTCCGATGAAGCTATCTTTTTCTTTCGCGAGGTGGATGCAGAAAAGCTCAAGGAGCTGGAGCATTTGCAGTTAACGGAGCGCGCCCTGAAGGTGGCGCGCGAGAATACGAAATCGCGTAATATGTTCTTTTCTGCCATGTCCCACGATATGCGTGCGCCCTTAAATGGTATTATTGGCATGGCCGAGCTGGCCGAGCTGCACAGTGATGATAAGCAGCTAGTAAGTGATTATATCCAAAAGATTAAATCATCGGGCAAGCAGCTTTTGACCTTGATTAACGATATTTTGGAAATGGCACGCTTAGATAATGGCAGAGTGGAGCACCTGCAAGAAACCTTTGATATGACGGTGGTGGCGAAGGAAATCGGGGATATGTTTAATGCTCAGGCAGAGCTGGAGCAAAAATATTTCACGCTGGATATTAAGCTGGAGCCGGTGAATGTGAGCGGTGATTTGCAGGGTCTGCACCAAATCTTGAATAATGTGCTGTCCAACGCTATTAAGTACACTCCTGCCGGGGGCAAGATTTCCTTTATGGTGCGCCGGGAGAAGGACAAGAATAATCGAGCCAATTTTAGCTTTATTGTACAGGATACGGGCTGCGGTATGAGTGAAAAGTTTTTGGAGAAGATTTATACGCCCTTTGAAAGGGATAGTCGCTTTGGTGTGCCTAAGGTAACGGGCACGGGCTTGGGCATGGCCATTGTGAAGAGCCTGGTGGAGCGCTTGGATGGCACTATTCATATATCTAGTAAGGTGGACGAGGGTACCTGTGTTATTATTTCTTTGCCCTTCATGCTGGCGCCGGAGCAGCCCAAGCCCCATGTGAAGGATGCGCCTAAACTGAAAGATTTCGCTGGTTGTACCGTTCTTGTGGCTGATGATAACGACATCAGCATGGAGATTATTACGGAGCTTTTGACTATGAACGGGCTGAAGGTGGTGGCTGCTGCCAATGGCCGTGAGGCCGTGGAGCGATTTGCTGCTAGCCAAGAGGGAAGCGTGCAGCTGGTGCTCATGGATGTGCAGATGCCGGAGCTGGACGGCTGCGAGGCGACGAGGCAGATTCGTCAGTTAGCGAGAGGTGATGCGGCTAGCGTGCCGATTTTGGCGTTGACGGGCAATAGCTCCAGCGATGATGTGGAGGCTGCGATGCAGGCAGGGATGAATGACTATATGGTGAAGCCGGTGAAGATGAAGTTGCTGGCGAAGATGATGAGTGAGTATATTCATGTGTAAGACCGTGGATAAGGTGCCATCTACTTCGTTGCGGCTCCTAGGAGTACTAAAATTAGCATATATAGGAATGTGGGGGCAAGCGAAAAGGTATGTCTTCAGAGCTTGCCAGATTCCGTTTTCTACTGCGGCCGCCCGCTTCATAATCCTCACCTAATTTAAGCTAGTGCTGGTATGATGCGTGCTACTACCTCGAACAAAACGGGCTATTGCTAGAGTCCGTTTCTGGCTTTACGGTCTTACACATCAAAGTTCTGTTTTTAGCCGAAAGCCGTTCTGGGCTGCGCTCTTCAGGCATACACTTTTCGCTTGATTTTGTGTGTTTTTCTATCATTCGTTATAAGGAGGTTGTTATGCGTTTAAAAGATTTATCGCAGTACATTGAGATTGATATTGATGAGGCGCTGGAGGAGCGCTTTATGGATAGCGAGGAGCTCTATGTGCGTTTTTTAAAAAAGCTGGAGGCAGCTAACGATTTGGCAGTTGTGGAGAATTTTGTGGCAGAGCAAAATTGGCCCGAGGCTTTACGCAAGGCGCACAATTTGAAGGGCGTGTGCGGTAGCTTGGGGTTAACAAAGCTGCAAGGGCAGCTGGCTGCTTTAGTTAAGCTTTTGCGCAGCGAGGGCTTTACGGCGGAGCAGGTGGCAGGGCAGTTGCATGATATAAGACCGGAGTGGGAGCGGACGTTGGACTGCATCCGCCAGCTAGAGGCGTAAGCGCGTTGCGTTAAATGTCAAACTAGTTTTGTAAAGCTTGGAAGCGTTAAGAAGAGGGAAGGGGCTGACTATTAAATTGAATTTGCTAATTATAGCTTTAGGCGGAGCCTTGGGCGCAGTAAGCCGCTTTCTTTTGGGCAATGCGGTGAGCAAGGCCTTGGGGAGCGCACTACCCTATGGCACCTTTGTGATTAATGTGCTGGGGTGCTTTGCTATGGGCCTTTTGATGACGCTGATTGTGGATAGGGAGATTTTGCCTGCGGCTTGGCGCTTATTTCTTTGCGTAGGCTTTTTAGGCGGCTTCACGACCTTTTCTTCGTTTGGCTACGAGACCTTAATGCTGTTGATGGAAGGTCGACTGTTGGCCGTGCTAGCCTACGTGGGCGGTAGCGTGGGACTGGGGCTTGTGGCAGCCGCAGCCGGCGTGCTCTGCGCTAGAGCGGTGTGAATGTAAGCTTTATACGTTGGCTTGATAATAGTAACTACACATAAAATAACCCCTCGACTTTAGCTGAGTCGAGGGGTCTAATTATTTATGCCCACTTTTAAATTTCTAAAATATCACCTGCAGCCAGATAATGCAGCTTGGTCATGCGTTCTTTGAGATAAGCGTACTGCTCGGCACCGGTGCAGTGGCAGGTATAATATTCTGCAGACAGCGCCTCAAGCTCCTGCGCTGCTTCCTGTAAAATTTTTTCGTCAGCTCCACTAGTTTCCAGCTTCATGAAATGAAAGCCGCCGATGCAAATATCCGGCTTGAGCCATTCCATGAGATTCAAAATGCCCTTGTGGGAGCAGCCACTGAGGAGAACCTTGCGACCATTTTCGCAAATAGTGAGATATTGCTCATGACGAAAATCGTCGGGCACAAATTCATCACCCTGCAGCATGTTTAAGCCAAAGCTATCGGCGAAATGCTGTGCTTTTTTATCGTTACAGCTGCACAGCTCCAGCTCCTCATCAATTCTTAAATAATCATCCACGAGCACAAAGCGACCGCTGTCCTGCAGGGCTGCAGGAATGCTGATTTCCCGATCGGTGCCTGCAAAATGGCGCTCAAAGCCGTAGCGGCTAATATAAATGGGCGCAGTGCTATTAAGCTCCAAAAACTTGGCCAAACCACCGCCGTGGTCGTTATGCCCATGGGAGATTACACAAATATCTACCTTGCTCAGGTCCACCCCTAGCTTAGCAGCATTATCCGCAAAGGCAGCACTGCCACCTGTATCGAAAAGGAGCTTATGTTGCGGCGTCTCCACATATAAGCTTAAGCCATGCTCGCAGCAAAAATTTTCATCTTTGACTGTATTTTCCATCAAGGTATAGATTTTCATGGGCGTACCTCCTTGCTGTAAATCCATGTTGCCTGATTACCCAATTCCGGTAGTACCTTATTGACGAAATGTCCTGTTTCCTTGTAGCCACGACGGCGGTAATAGCTATAGTCGCAGGTAGCGTCGGCCCAGAGGTGCATGCGAGCGATGCCCTGCTTTCTGGCCACATCTTCTACATTTTCCAAAAGCTTGCTGCCCACTCCCGGCTTGCGGCTCAAGAAGAGACAGAGCAATAGGTCGCGTTCCCGTGCTAGTTTACGCACCTGTTGACCGTTGTAGCTCAAATAACGTAAATAGTTGTAGACTAAATCCTGTTCTTCTGTGCCATATTCTCGAAGCTGTCCCTCCAGCCACTTTTGCGAATTATCCCTGGCAGTCAAGGGTGCAGCCAGCAAAAAGCCCTGCATGGAGCCATCCTCATCCACCATTTTGTAAGAAAACTCCGAGCTGCGGAAGTAGTAGCGCACCATGGCCTCATAGAGTACATTTTTTAAATGCTCATTAGCTAGCGCCATTTCCTCGCCCCAGGTGAGCAGCGTCAAAAGAGTAGCTTCGGTAATATCAGCAGCAGTAAATCGTTCTATGGTAATGGTCATGACCTCCTGTCTAGTTCATACTTACCCATACTTACCATAACAGAAAGTGCGTTTTTTGGCAAGCTAAAAGCAAGAGTTTGCTCATGCTTTGTACTTTAGGATAATATTTTTACTCCATCCCACCCTTTTTGGGGCTTTGGGGTGGGGTAAATTGGCTTAATTTGCGTTACAATAAGCTCATACTATGATAATGGGAAGCTACTATGCAAGAGGAAAGCAGGACTTTTTATGATGCAAAAGAAGAAAAATAGAATAATAGGTCTTATACTGGTAGGCAGTATTATCAGCATTATGGTCTTGGTAACCTTTTATATTGGGTACAATATGGAGCAAAAGCTACGGGAAAAGCTTAAGCTGGACATCCAAAAAGTGGCAGAACAAAATGCTGAGGCTGTCGGTCGCACCCTTGAAACTCATGCGAAGCTAGTGCAAAACTTATCAAAAAGGATTGCCCTGCGCCCTGAAGAGCAGCGTAATGATTATGTAAAGGAGCTCAGGACCTTAGTACAGCTACAGGGCTATAAACGTATGGCCTACGTAAAAAATGATGGTAGTTTTTTAACTACCGATAATTATAAGGGCAATTTTGGGAAGAAGGCTTTCTTTAAAAAAAGCATGCGAGGCGAAATCGTCATCAACGAGGTGCGCCCTGACCAGTTGGGTAGGGCCGATAGAATCAATGTTATCAGTGTGCCTGTCCGCAATAATTATACGGACCAGATTGAGGGCGTCCTCTTTGCTACCTTAATTAGCGATGTATTTGACAAATTCATGAGCATCAACAGCTTTAATAATCAAGGTAATGCTTATGTTATGACTGTGGATGGGAAAATAATCGTCAACTCTCTGGTAAATCCTGTAAAAAATGTCTTTAACTTCTTCGAAAACTTTAAAGAAGAAAATTCAGCAGAAGAGCTAGCCAAAATTCAAAGCTCCATGGCCCTAGGCCAAACAGAGCTCACCAGCATCAAGCAAGGGGAAAGCATGTATTTTTATTACATGCCCAT
>CAMFET010000003.1 GCA_945949475.1 uncultured Phascolarctobacterium sp. | reverse complement strand
AGTGAGGGCTTTATCTACCGAGCTGATAGCGAGGACGAGGGAGAAACTTGGAGCGAAGCCTATCCAATTACACTGCCCAATAATAATAGTGGGCTGGATTTGGTGCGTTTAGCTGCTGGCAAGCTGCTTTTAGTGTGCAATCCCGTGGCAGCTAACTGGGGCAGGCGCTCGCCCTTAAGCCTTTTTGCCAGTGAAGATGATGGCTACACATGGAGCAAGCTGTGTGATTTAGAAACAAGCAAGGGTGAGTTTTCTTATCCGGCGATTATTGCGGCGGGGGAGGATGTGTACGTGAGCTATACGTATGATAGAAAGAATATTGCGGTAGTGAGTGTAAAAGTGGGGAAAAACAGTTTACGCTCAATGTAATATATGGTACAATATATATAATTACGATGCTTGCGCTTAGTTGGGGACGGAACTAAGTGGCGGCGTGTTGTGTACATCAAACTTTACAAGGAGATGCAAACGATGAAAAAAATCTTAGTTGTACTCATGGCCATGCTGACTATGGCAGTTATGCTGGCTGGCTGCGGCGGCGACAGCAAAAAGGCTGCTTATCCTGCCGATGGCGATATTTCTGTAATCATTCCTAAGGCTCCCGGTGGCGGCACCGATACCTCTGCTCGCGGCCTCATCCAATTTATGGAAAAAGAGCTGAAGGGCTCCAAATTTGTGCCCGTGAACAAGCCCGATGGCGGCGGTGTTACCGGCATGGTAGAAACTGCTAACGCTAAGGCCGACGGCCACACCCTCGGCATGGTAACCGTGGAGCTGGCTATGTTCCCGCACCAAGGCAAATGCAAGAACACCTATAAGGATTATGCAGCTATTTGCGCACCGATTGCAGCTCCCGCAGCTTTAATCGTGCCCAAGGAAGCTCCCTATAACAGTGTGGATGAATTCGTTAAATATGCAAAGGCCAACCCCGGCAAAATCAAGATGGGTAACAGCGGCGTAGGCGCTATTTGGCACATTGCTGCACTGTCCTTCGAGGAGAAATTTGGCGTGCAATTTAAGCATGTTCCGTATCCGAAAGGCTCCGCTGATATTGCTGCTGCACTCGCAGGCAAGCATATCGACGCTACCTTGGCTGACCCTTCCGTATTCAAGAGCCAGGTTGATGCTGGCAACCTGAAGATTTTGGCTGTGATGGCTGGTAGCCGCAGCGTAATTTATCCCAACGTGCCGACCTTTAAGGAGCTGGGCCACAACATGACCGTACGCGCATGGGCAGCCTTGGTTGCTCCCAAAAACACTCCGAAGGAGAAGCTGGATGTGCTGCGCAACGCTGCTAAAAAGGTGTGCGAATCCAAGGAATTCAAGGATTACTTCATGAAGCAGGGCATCGACCCCACCTGCATTATTGGCGAAGAGGCTGATAAGATGATGGCCGAAGACCATGCTATGTATGAAAAATTCCTGAAAAAAGCTAAATAAGCTACTAAATAAGCTACTAAACAAGCAATTCAAGAGCTCGGAGCTAAGCTTCGGGCTCTTTTTTATATGCAAGTAAATTGTCAGAATTCGAGATAGATTACTAATTAGTTTAAAAATATCATTATAAAAATATCGAGAATCATTCCTAGTAGCGTTACAAATTTTTCGTAAAGGTATTGGAATTTGCCCCATACTATGCTATAATGAGTGGAGTTAAAACTAATTTTGCTCATTCTTATTAGTAATTAATATTATTAAATGTAAAATATGAAGGAGGTTGCTGTGGAAGAATATCAGTTTTCGCAAGGCAAGAACCTGCGCTGTGGTTATACCACGGGCAGCTGTGCCACCGCCGCAGCCAAGGCCGCAGCCACGATGCTGCTCACAGGCGAAAGGGTAGCTGCGGTGCGCATCGACACTCCCAAGGGCGTGGTGCTGGAGCTGGAGCCGCTGGAGGTGGAGCTGGCCGAGCAATACGTGAGCTGTGCTATTCGCAAGGATTCGGGCGATGACCCCGACGACACCAATGGCGTTTTAGTTTTTGCCAAGGTGGAGAAAGTGGCCGAGCCCGGTGTACATATTGAAGGTGGCGTGGGCGTGGGCCGCGTTACCAAGCCCGGCCTGGCCTGTGCAGTGGGCGGGCCTGCCATTAATCCAACGCCGCGGCGCATGATTACGGCGGAGGTAGGCTCCGTGATGGAGCAGGCTGGCTATAGCGAAGGCCTTTTGGTGACGATTTCCATTCCGGAGGGTGTGGAAATAGCCAAAAAAACCTTTAATCCCCGCTTGGGCATCATCGGCGGTCTATCCGTACTAGGCACCAGCGGCATTGTGGAGCCGATGAGCGAAAAGGCGCTTATCGAAACAATGTATGTGGAGATGCGGGCGCAAAAGGCGAGGGGCAACAAGCATCTGCTCGTCTTCTTTGGCAATTACGGCGAGGACTTTACCCGCGATGTGATGCAGCTGGATTTGGAGGGCGCTGTGACCTGCAGTAATTTTGTGGGCGAGCTTTTGGATTACGCCGTGTTCCTGGGCTTTGAAACGCTGCTCTTAATCGGCCACAGCGGCAAGCTGGTGAAGCTGGCGCAGGGTGTGATGAATACCCATTCCAAATATGCGGACTGCCGCACGGAGCTCTTTGCATTGGAGGCGATGTTCCATGGCGCATCCATTGAGGTGGGGCAGGAAATTTATCACTGCCTGACCACGGACGAGGTAACGAAAATCTTAAAGCGGGAGCAAATTTTTGAGCCCGTGATGGACAAGGTTACCGAAAGAATTGATTTTTACATGCAGCATCGAGTGCATGGCAAAATAAAAACTGCAGCCTTTATGTTCTCTAATGTTTACGGCATTTTGGGAAAAACTAAAGCTGCGGATGAATTAATCCAATTACACAAGCAAAAAGGAGAGTAATTATGAGAGGTAAGCTTTATAGTGTTGGTATCGGCCCCGGAGACCCCGAGCTGATGACTTTGAAATCTGTGCGTCTGTTGAAGGAATGCGACGTGGTTGCTATTCCCCAGGGCGATAACGGTATTTTAACTGCTAAAGCAATAGTGAATAATGTTGTGAATCTGGATGAAAAAGAGCAGGTTATGATTTACATGCCCATGACCAAGGACATGGCCGCTATGGATAAGGCTCATCGCGAGGGCGCTGACGCTATCGAAAAGCTGCTGGACGAGGGCAAGAACGTGGTGTTCATCACCCTGGGCTGCCCCACCGTATATGCAACCTGCATTTATGTACATAAATTGGTTTTGGCTGATGGCTACGAGGCAGAGCTGGTGGCAGGTGTAACCTCCATTTGCGCTGTGGCTGCGAAGCTGAACACTTCCTTGTGCGAAAGAGCGGAACCCTTGATTGTGCTGCCCGGCAGCTACAAGGAATCCTCTAAATTTTTGGATGGCCCCGGCAACAAGGTGCTGATGAAATCTGCCAGCGAAATTGGCCGTGTACGCGACGAGCTGCGCGAAAAGGGCCTGATTAAAAACGCAGGCATGGTTGAGCGCTGCGGCCTGCCCGGCGAAAGAGTATACCATGATTTGGAAGAGATTGACCCCAAGAGCAGCTATTTTTCTGTTATCCTGGTTAAAGAAAAGGAGTTTGATAAATAATGATTTACTTTATTGGTGCAGGCCCCGGCGCTGCTGATTTAATTACTGTTAAGGGCAAAGAACTGCTGGAAAAATGCGATTTGTGCATTTATGCAGGCTCCTTGGTTAACCCGGACCTTTTGAAATACTGCAAGCCCGAATGCGTGATCATGAACAGTGCGCATATGACTCTGGAAGAGGTTATTGCGGCTATGGTGCCCGCTGCTCAGGCTGGCAAATTAGTTGTACGCTTGCACACCGGCGACCCCAGCGTGTATGGCGCACACCGCGAGCAAATCGATTTGCTGCGTGGCTATAACCTGGACTACGAAATCGTGCCCGGCGTAAGCTCCTTCTGCGCTGCTGCTGCAGCCCTGAAGGCAGAATACACCCTGCCGAATGTGAGCCAATCCGTCATCATCACCCGTATGGAGGGCCGCACTCCCGTGCCGCCGCGCCAAAAGATTGCCGACTATGCAGCTCACAACGCTACCATGGTTATCTTCCTGAGCGCTGGCATGCTGGAGAAGCTGTCCAGCGAGCTGATTAAGGGCGGCTACACTGCCGAAACCCCGGCTGCCATCGTGTACAAGGCTTCCTGGCCCGACCAAATGGTTGTACGCTGCACCGTGGGCACCCTGGCAGAAAACGCTGCTAAATATGGCATCAACAAAACCGCTTTGATTACCGTGGGCGGCTTCCTGGGCAACGAATATGACCGCAGCGAGCTGTACAACCCGACCTTTGCTCATGGCTATCGCGAGGCCGACCCCAGCAAGCTGGAAGTTAAGCCCGAGGTTAAATAAGCTTATGGAAGCGGCGATTTATTCCTTTTCCCTGCGGGGAGCGGAGCTTGCCAAACGCATTGAGGCTGTGCTGAGCGATTTGGATTACAGCGTGAGCAATAAAACTGTGGCCAAATACGCTGAGCAGGCGAATTTAGCGCCCATGCTGCCGGACCATAACGCAGCGTGCGGCGAGGATTTTGCCCGCTGCCAGCTGTTAGTTTTTGTGGGTGCGGTGGGCATTGCGGTGCGCACGATTGCGCCCTATATCAAAAGCAAGCTGACGGACCCGGCCGTGCTTTCCATTGATGAGCGTGGCAATTTCGTCATTCCCCTTTTGGCAGGCCACATTGGCGGCGCCAATGAGATGGCTCGCTACGTGGCTGCAGCGCTTAAGGCGCAGGCCTGCGTGACCACAGCAACGGATGTGAACGGCCTTTTTGCAGTGGATGAGTGGGCGGCACGCAATAATATGGTGCTGTGCTCTTTAAAGGCGGCCAAGGACTTTGCGGCGGCGCTGGTGGCTGGCGATACTGTGGGCCTATATGTGGACGCGGGGTTTGAGATTGTTGGCGACCTGCCCAAGCAGGTGGAAATAAACGGCAGCCTGCCGATAGGCATGGCGGTTACCCTGAGCAAGCGCCTGGCGCCCTTTAGACAGGCTACCGTGCGTTTATTGCCCAAGATTGTGCATCTTGGCATTGGCTGCAAGCGCAACACGCCCTTGGAAAGGATTGAAGAGCTGGTATTGCCCGAGCTGGAGCGCCTGGATTTAGATATGCGCAGTATAGCAGGGCTGGCTTCCGTTGATTTGAAAAAGGATGAGCAGGGGCTGTTAGCCTTTGCGCAGAAATATAAAATCCCGGCCCATTTTTATAGTGCGGAGGAATTAAATGCCTTGGAGGGAGATTTTACTCCTTCGTCCTTCGTGCAGAGTGTGGTGGGAGTGAGCAATGTGTGCGAGCGCAGCGCTGTTAAAGATGCTGCGGGCGGCAGGCTTGCTTTAAGAAAGACCAGCCGTAATGGCGTAACACTGGCCATTGCGGTGGAGGAGCTGGTGCTGGATTTGCAGCATACAGGTCTCAAAAAATAAATAGTAGGAGGCATGGAAATGTCCAAATTATATGTAGTGGGCCTGGGCCCCGGCGGCGTGGAGCAAATGACTAAAAGAGCCTATGATGCTTTAAAGTCCTGCGATGTTATCGCTGGCTACCACGTGTATGTTAACCTGATTAAAGAAGATTTTGCTGAAAAAGAGTTTTTGTCCACCGGCATGCGCAAGGAGGTTGACCGCTGCAAGCTGGCCTTGGACGAAGCACTGAAGGGCAAGACCGTAGCCATGATTTCCAGCGGCGACGCTGGCGTGTATGGCATGGCCGGCATTATGTGCCAGGTTGCTAAGGACCATCCCGAGATTGATATCGAGGTTGTTCCCGGCATCACCGCTGCTTGCTCCGGTGCAGCAGTACTTGGCGCACCCTTAATCAGCGACTTCTGCCTGATTAGCTTAAGCGACCTCTTGACTCCGTGGGAAAAGATTGAAAAACGCCTGGATTGCGCTTCTAAAGCAGATTTTTGCATCTGCCTCTATAACCCCTCCAGCTTTAAGCGTCATGACTACCTGCAAAAGGCCTGCGACATCATGCTGAAGAATCAGCCGGGCTCCATTCCGGCAGGCATTGTGCGCAATATCGGCCGCGAAGGCCAGTCCTACGAGCTGACCACCTTGGCTGAGCTGCGTGATAAGGAAGTGGATATGTTCTCCACCGTTATCATTGGCAACACCCAAACCGAGGTTATTAACGGTCGTTTGGTAACTCCGCGCGGTTACAGATTGGCATGAAGCCGGTAATTTGGCTCATTGGCGGCACCAGCGAGGGGCGCAGGCTGATTAAGGAGCTGGCGGGCCTATCCGTACAGCTTTTTGTGAGCGTAGCGACCGAGTATGGTGCGGCTTTGATTGAGCCCCAGGATAATACCACAGTTTTGGCCGAGCGCATGGACTTGGCAGCGATGGAGGCTTTTTTAGCCGAGCACAAGCCTGCCTATGTTATCGACGCAACGCATCCTTATGCGACGGTGGTGACGGCCACGGTGCAGCAGGCGTGCGAGGCGCAAAAATGCCGTTACCTGCGCTTGGTGCGTCCGCAAGGAGAAGCAGGGGATTATATTACGGTACACGATTTCGCTGAGGCGGTGGAGCTCTTAAACCAGGTGGAGGGCAATATTTTCCTCACCACAGGCAGCAAGAATTTGCCCGACTTTACAGGGGTGAAGGATTACGCGGAGCGCATTGCGCTTAGAATTTTGCCCATGGAAAGCAGCTTGAAGAGCGCCTTAGAGCTGGGCTATAAGCCTGCTAATATCATCTGCATGCAGGGGCCCTTCGCCAAGGATTTGAATATTGCGATGCTGAAAAAGTACGGCAGCAGGTTCATGGTGACGAAGGACAGCGGCAAGGCCGGCGGCTTTGACGAGAAGGTGGAGGCTGCGGCGGAGGCCGGGGCGAAGCTGATTGTTGTCGGTCGTGCGACTGAGGAAGTCGGCGCCGGGCTGGGAGAGATAATAGAATTGCTTAAGCGAAGTTTTGCGTAGCCCCTCTCAGTCGCCATCGGCGACAGCTCCCCCGGAGGGGGAGCCAACCTGCTAATTTACTAGGAGGTTTTTGATGCTGAAAGTTAATATCGTGGGCATCGGCCCGGGCAACCCTGATTTGCTCACCGGTGCTGCACGCAAGGCCATTGAGAAGAGCAATATTCTCATTGGCGATAAAAGAATGCTGGCGGCCTTTGCCACCGCAGATAAAAAGGTATATGATACCATCAAAACCGCGGAAATCGCCTCTATCGCCGCTGCTGCCGACCCGGCGAGCGACGAAGTAGCAGTGCTGGTTTCCGGTGATGTGGGCTTCTTTAGCCTTGCCAAAACCATCAGCGGCAAGCTGCCCGACTGCGAATGCGTGCGTTATGCAGGCATCAGCAGCCTGGTGTATTTTGCCAGCGCCTTAAACATGAGCTGGGACGATGCCAAAATCGTGAGCATGCATGGGCGTCAGCAAAATTTGGTGGCGGCGGTAGCCCAAAATAAAAAGGTCTTTTCCCTGACCGGGGGCGACAACTCTCCCCAAAGGCTGTGTGCCGAGCTGTGCGAGCACGGCCTAGGTCAGGTGCAGGTCTATGTGGGCGAAAACCTGAGCTATCCCGAAGAAAAAATCACGAGCGGCACGGCGGAGGAAATTTGTGCCTTGGAATTTCCGTCCCTTTCCGTAATGATGATTTTAAACGAGGCTGCTCATGGCTTTGTGCCCACGGTGCATGGTCTTGCTGATGATTTATTTTTGCGCAGCAAGGTGCCCATGACCAAGCAAGAGGTGCGCAGTGTATCCATGTCCAAGCTGGCACCCAAGGCTACGGATTTGATTTATGATATCGGCGCCGGTACCGGCTCCTGCTCCATTGAGCTGGCTTTAATTGCCAAGCAGGGCAGGGTGTGGGCCTTTGAGCGCAATCCTGTAGCGGTGGAGCTGTTGGGCAAGAATAAAGCGCTCTTTGGCGTGGAAAACCTCGAAATCGTGGCTGGTGAGGCGCTGGAAAATATCCAGAATATGCCCGCGCCGGACTGCGTTTTCGTGGGCGGCAGCGGTGGCGATTTGTGCCAGATGCTGGACGTGATCTACGCTAAAAATGCTAAATGCCGCATTGTAATCAACGCTATCACGGTGGAAACACTGGCGGAGGTTGCAAATTTCTACAAGGAGAAGCAGGATTACTCCTTGGAAATCGTCAATGTTTTTGTGGCTCGCAGCAAGCATTTAGGCCACTATAATTTGATGATGGCACAAAATCCTGTTTATGTAATGACTGCTTTGAAGAAGGAAGATTAACATGGCTCAAATGATGCTGCCCCGTTTTATGATTAGTGCCCCCGGCAGCGGCACAGGCAAAACTACACTGGTTTGCGGTTTATTGAAGGCTCTTTTGAACAGGGGCCTGAATGTTGCTGCCTTTAAATCCGGTCCTGATTATATCGACCCCATGTTCCATTCCCGCGTTATCGGTGCCAAGTCCCGCAATTTAGATATTTTTATGCTGGGCAAGGAAACAGCGCGCATGCTGGTAGCAAAAAACGCTGCCAAGGCTGATGTGGCTGTGTTCGAGGGCGCCATGGGCTTTTATGATGGCATGGGCAAAACCAGCGAGGCCAGTGCGTATGACCTGGCCTGCACCTGCAATACGCCGGTGGTGCTGGTTGTAAATGGCAAGGGAGCCGCCTTATCCATTGCCGCGATGATTAAGGGCTTTAAGGATTTTCGCCCGGACAGCCATATCGTGGGCGCCATTTTGAACAATGTTAATCCCATGAGCTATATTTTTTATAAAGACGTAATCGAGCAAGAGACGGGTGTGCAGCTTTTAGGTTATTTCCCGGTGATGCAGGACTGCAATTTTGAAAGTCGGCATTTGGGACTTGTTACTGCTGAGGAGATTGGTGACCTGCAGCAGATTGTGGATAGGCTGGCCGCACAGGCTGCGAAATCCATTGATCTGGATGCCTTGCTGGAGGTTGCTCGCGCTGCTGCGCCCTTGGAGTACGAGCCGGTGTGCCTTGAACCGGTGTGTGCCAAGAAGGTGCGTGTGGCCATTGCGCAGGACAAAGCCTTTTGCTTTTACTACCAGGATGCGCTCGATTTATTAAGCGAGCTGGGTGCGGAGCTAGTACCCTTTAGCCCCGTGCACGATGCTCATTTGCCAGCTGACTGCCATGGTTTAATCCTTGGCGGTGGCTATCCCGAGCTTTATGCCGAACAATTAGCGAACAATGAAAGCATGCGCGCGGACGTGAAGGCCGCTGTAACTAGCGGCATGCCTTGCTTTGCGGAATGCGGCGGCTTTATGTACCTATTGGAGGGCTATCGCGAGGGCGAAAAAGTATATCCCTGGGTGGGTGCCATAGTGGGCGAGACGGCGATGACTAAGAAGCTGACGCGTTTTGGTTATGTGCATCTTACTGCTCAGGAGGATAATGTGCTTTGCGCCAAGGGCGGCTGCATTAATGGACACGAGTTCCATTATAGCGACAGCACCAATAATGGGCAAAGCTTTATCGCTGCTAAGGCCAGTGGCCGCGGCAGCTGGGAATGTGCGACGGCTAATGCTACGATGTATGCAGGCTATCCGCATATCCATCTGTGGGGCAATCCCGCGTTTGCCCGCAGCTTTATGGAGCATTGCGCTCAGCATGCACAGGAAAATTTGGGAAATAAGGCCTAAAAGGGGAGACAGATATGATGCATTTGGCCGCTATTGTAGCAGGTTTCATTTTAGATTTAATATTTGGAGATCCCCATTGGCTACCACATCCGATTTGTCTGATTGGCAATATGATTGGCTTTATCGAGCGTCATCTGCGTCCCTTGCTTGCGCCTAACAAAACAGCGCTTTTGGTCGGCGGTGCCTTGATGGTGGTGATTGTTACAGTAACCTCCTTCGTCGTTCCTTTGGCTATTTTGTTGGCTGCTGCGATGGTTAGTCCCTGGCTTGCCTTTGCCTTGGAGGCAATCATGTACTACCAGATTTTTGCCACCAAATGCTTGCGTGATGAAAGCATGAAGGTGTATGACGCTTTGCATAAGAATGATTTGGCGGATGCACGCGTAAAGCTCTCTTGGATTGTTGGTCGTGATACGAAAAATCTTGATGAGGAGGAAATCACGAAGGGTGCAGTGGAGACTGTGGCCGAAAATACTGCCGATGGTATTATCGCGCCCATGCTGTACATGTTCCTTGGTGGTGCTCCCTTAGCCTTTTTATATAAGTCCATCAATACCATGGATTCCATGGTGGGCTATAAAAACGACAAGTTCCTGTATTTTGGTCGCTGTGCTGCCAAGCTGGATGATTTGGCCAATCTGATTCCCGCGCGTATTACGGGCTTAGTGATGATTGCGGCTGCCTATTGCGTGGGCCTGAACGGTGCCGGCGCCTGGAAAATCTTTTGGCGCGATCGTTATAATCATTTGAGTCCTAATTCCGCGATGACCGAATCGGTTACGGCCGGTGCCTTGAACATTCAACTGGGCGGTGACCACTATTATTTTGGCAAGCTGGTGCATAAGGATACCATCGGTGATGATATTCGCCCGGTTTGCGCTGAGGATATTGTGCAGGCCAATAGGCTGCTGTATATGACGGCAGTGCTCTGCCTGGCGCTTTTCTCTGTAATTTATCTTATTTTTAAATGATTGAGGGTGTAGTAATGTACAAATATGAGCATGGCGGAGATATCTATACTCAGGAGACTACTGCCGATGGCAAGCAGTTTGTAGATTTTTCTGCTAATATCAACCCTCTTGGATTGCCCAATAGCGTGAAGGAAGCAGTGAAAAATGCTTTAAAGGGCTGCGTAAATTATCCCGATCCCTTTTGCCGCCGCCTCACTAAGGCCACGGCCGAATTTTTACAGGTGCCGCCTGAGTATTTGTTCTTTGGTAATGGTGCTGCCGATGTGCTGTTTCGTTTAGCCTTAGCCTTGAAGCCTAAGCGTGCCCTGCTCATGGCGCCCACCTTTGCCGATTACGAAAAAGCGCTGCGCTCTGTAAACTGCAATGTGAAGTATTATGAGCTTGACGAAGCAGCAGATTTTGTGCCCCATAGGGATATCGTGGGTAAGATTACCTCTCGCAATGATATGGTGGTTTTGTGCAATCCTAATAACCCCACCGGACAGCTGATTCCGCCGATTACCTTGGAAAGAATTCTTATGAAATGCCGGGCGATTGGAGCTAAGCTTTTGGTGGATGAATGCTTTATGGATTTTGTGAGCCAGGATAAGGCGTTTAGCATGCGCAAATTTTTGGCCGAATATCCGGAGCTGATTATTTTGAAGGCTTTTACGAAAACCTTTGCGATGCCCGGCATTCGCCTGGGCTATTGCCTTACCTCTGACACCGAGCTGCATACGAAGCTGCATCAGTGTGGCCAGGATTGGAGCGTTTCGGTGTTGGCACAGGAGGCAGGCATTGCTGCGCTGCAGGAGAAGGAATATCTGCATGAATCTTATTTATTGATTCAGGAAGAAAGAAAGTATCTTATCAAGCAGCTGATTAACCTGGGAGCTAAGGTGTATGGCTCCGAGGCTAATTATATTTTCTTTTATCTGCCCGAGCCGGCAAATCTGGCGGAGCAGTTAAAGGAGCAGGGGTATTTAATTCGCTCCTGTGCTAATTATCATAACTTGGGACCAGGTTATTATCGCGTCGCGGTAAAAACAAGAGTGCTCAACCGTGGCCTTATCAAAGCAATTAAGGAAGTAAAACAGGATGCGCTCCTTACTGATTTTAATTGATGGACTGGGTGATGACCAGATTCCTGCATGGCAGGGCAAAACGCCCTTTGAGTATGCTGCTCATCCTTGGATGGATGCTGTGGCTGCTAGTGGCGGGCTTGGTCATTGCAGTATTTGTGAACAGGATATTGTTCCCGAAAGCTGTAGCTGCATTCTAAGGCTTTTGGGTGTGGATAAAAGGGATATGCCCCAAAACAGAGCTTATTTGGAGCTTTTGGCTCATGGCAGGGATATTTCCGAGTACGAGATGGTGCTACGCTGCAATTTGGCTGCCGTGGACGAGGCAGGGCGCTTGGCGGGCTTTAATGCCACCGGCCTTACGCCGACGAAGATGCAGGAGGCAGCAGCCGCTTGTGATGGTGTGCTCAAGGATATTGAGTTTATCCATTTGTCGGAGTATCGCAATTTGCTGATTATGAATAAGGAGGCTGCTGTTTTGGACTGCGCTGTGCGCCCGCCCCATGAGAGTGTGGGGGAGGCTGTGGACGAGCTATTGGAGCCGCTGCGCCAGTCCTCGCTATCCCTAGCTTATTTACTCAAGGAAGCAAACAAGCGTCTGGCTTATTTAGCTCATGACGGCTTGCATTATATACTTTATCCCTGGGGCCCTTCGGCACGGCAAACGCTGCCGTCCTTTACTAGCCTGCACGGCATTAAGGGTGGCGCTGTGTGCAAGGCCGAGATTGTGGTGGGTATTGCCCGCGCCTTAGGCATGGAAACCTTGATTCCGCCGACGGCGACCGGTGATGTGGATACGGATTTGCGTGCTAAAGCAGCTGCTGCCTTGCAGCTTTTAGCCAGCAATGATTTTGTCCTGGCCCATTTTAACGGCTCCGACGAAGCTTCGCATCGTTATGATTATGCGGCTAAAGCCGCTTTTATTACTAAAATTGACCAGGAGTTTTTGCAGCCCCTGGCGAGCCGCCTGCAGGAGCCGGTGAAGGTTATTGTGTGCGGCGACCATGTGACCAGCTCCGTTACTGGCAAGCATGGCGACGGCTGCACCCCCGTGGTGGCCGGCTATTTGCGCAGTGATTTGCTGCAAGATAAGCAGTGCACGCGGTGGCAGCCGCAAAGCTATCACCAAATATTGAACTTTTTGATGAAAGAGAGTGATTGAAGTGGCAAAAGCAATCATGGTTGTGGGTACCATGTCCAACTCTGGCAAAAGCTTGTTAACTGCTGGCCTTTGCCGTGTGTTTAATCAGGATGGTTATAAGGTTGCTCCTTTTAAATCCCAGAATATGGCCCTGAACTCCTTTATTACCAAGGAGGGAGCAGAGATGGGGCGCGCGCAGGTTGTGCAAGCCGAGGCGGCTAATATCGAGCCCAGCGTGCTGATGAATCCCATTCTCTTGAAGCCCACCAGCGACAGTGGCTCCCAGGTTATTGTTAACGGTGAGGCCATTGGCACCATGAAGGCTCAGGAATATTATGCCATGAAGCACACGCTGCGCCCCAAGGTGCAGGAGGCCTTTGATAAGCTATCCAGCCAATACGATATCGTGTGCATTGAAGGCGCTGGCAGCCCTGCCGAAATCAACATCAAAAAGGATGATTTTGTGAACATGGGTATGGCGCAAATGGCTAAGGCCCCCGTGCTTTTGGTTGCTGATATTGACCGCGGTGGCGTGTTCGCCTCCATCTATGGCACCCTGATGCTGCTGGAGCCCGAGGAAAGGGCGATGGTGAAGGGCGTAGTAATTAACAAATTCCGCGGTGATGTGGAAATTTTGCGTCCCGGCCTGCGCATGATTGAAGAAAAAACCGGTGTGCCCGTAATTGGCGTGCTGCCCATGCTGAATGTGGATATTGAGGACGAGGACAGCCTTTCCGAGCGTATCAGCGGCCACAGCGAGGTTGATTTAATCGATATTGCTGTTATTCGCACGCCGCGCATGTCCAATTATACCGATTTTAATGTGTTTGAATTGATTCCCGGCGTTTCCCTGCGCTATGTGAAGAACGTGCGCGATTTGGGTAACCCGGATATGATTATCATCCCCGGTACTAAGAATACCATCGGCGACCTGAAATGGCTGCGTCAAAGCGGCATGGAGGCTGCTATTTTGAAGCATGCTTCCAATGGCACCGTTATTTTTGGTATTTGCGGCGGCTACCAAATGCTGGGTAAGAATATTTCTGACCCGTATGGCGTTGAAGAGGGTGGCGATTTCCCGGGACTGGGACTTTTGGATATCAAAACTAGCTTTATCGAGCACAAGCGCACCATTCAAATGCAGGGCTGCTTTGGCGATATCAAGGGCATTTTCTCCGAGCTTAGCGGTATGCCCCTGCATGGCTATGAGATTCACTCCGGCGTGACCACCTTTGATGAAAATCACGCTATGACCAATATTAAGCCCATTCATGAAGAGGGCGAAAGTTTTGCCGAGGGTAACCAAAATATTACCTACAAGATGAATGTTTATGGCACCTATGTGCACGGCGTATTTGATGGCGACGGCATTGCTGCTAAGATTGTTGAAGCACTGCTCGCCAAGAAGGGCCTGCACATGGAGGATGTGAAGACGATTAATTTTGCGGATTACAAGCGTCAGCAATACGATATTTTGGCGGATGCAGTGCGCAAGGAAATCGACATGCAGAAGGTTTACGAGATTTTGGAGGCAGGCGTCTAAATGAAGGATGGCGGCTTGATTCATATTTATTGCGGTGACGGCAAGGGCAAGACTACGGCCTCGTTGGGGCTGGCAGTGCGCTGCGCCGGTCACGGCAATAGGGTGCTCATTGTGCAGTTTTTAAAGAGCAGGCCTACGGGCGAGCTCAAAAGCTTGGCCCTGATTCCCGGCATTGAGCTGATGCGTGGCAAGGAAACGAAAAAGTTTACCTTCCAAATGAACGCGGAGGAAAAGGCGCAGGTGTTGGCAGAGCATGTGGCCTTGTTTGACAGGGTTAAAGCAAAATGCGCTGCCGAGCATATCGACCTGCTGATTCTGGATGAGGTTATCGGCGCTATTAATACTGGCGTTTTTGATAAAGATGTTTTAGTGGATTTTCTCAAGGGCAAGCCGGCGGAGCTGGAGGTTGTGCTGACAGGGCGCAATCCGGCGCCGGAGCTGGTGGAGCTGGCCGATTATGTTTCGGAGATTTGTAAGCGTAAGCATCCCTATGAGCGGGGGATTCCTGCGCGTACAGGTATCGAAAGATAGGGGTTAGCGAGCCTGATGTATTCAGAAAGGTAGTGATTAATATGCAATTACAAAATGTATTGCCTGCAGATATTGAAAAACGCAGCATGGAGATTATTGGCGAGGAATTGGGCCAAATCAAGATTGACGCGGAAAAGCTGGATATCGTGAAGCGTGTTATCCACACCTCCGCCGATTTTGACTATGCGCGTACTTTGCTCTTTAGCGAGGGCGTAGTGGAGAAGGCGTTGGCTGCACTGCAAAACGGCGCAACCATTATCACCGATACCAACATGGCCTGCACCGGCATCAATAAGATGGGCCTGGCTAAGCTGGGCGCCAAGGCAGTGTGCTTTATGGCGGATGCTGATGTTGCTGCCCGTGCGAAGGAGGCTGGCTCCACTAGAGCGGCTGCCTGCATGGAAAAGGCCTGCACTATTGAAGGACCTGTGATTATTGCCGTTGGCAATGCGCCGACTGCGCTGGTGCGACTGGACGAGCTGGTAAAAGAGGGCAAGATTAAGCCGGAGCTGGTTATCGGCGTGCCCGTTGGCTTTGTTAATGTAGTTGAATCTAAGGAAATCATTATGAAGACCGGCATTCCCTATATCGTAGCGCGTGGTCGCAAGGGCGGCAGCAACGTGGCAGCAGCTATTTGCAACGCTTTGATTTACAAGCTGACTAGAAAATAATTAAAAAAAGCGTTGACAAATGGGGCATTTGCCTTTATAATAATCTTCGTCGATACAACATCGACCTAATTCCCCGATAGTTCAGTCGGTAGAACACCTGACTGTTAATCAGGGCGTCGTAGGTTCGAGTCCTACTCGGGGAGCCAGCTGATTTTAGCTCTGGGTTTGTACCCAGAGCTTTTTTGTTTGTGTAAGCAATGAGAACTGAGAACGTTGCAGGCTATTTACTAATTTTTCTGCACTATTGCCCAAGATATGGTATAATAGAAGCATCAAAGATTCAGTAAAGGAGTTGTTCCCCATGGAAGATGCTGTATTATACGCTGTGGAAAATGGTATTGCTACCATTACCATGAACCGCCCCAAGAGCTTGAACTCTATGAATGATGCTTTAATCGATGGTCTGCACGAAGCCCTGACCAAGGCTGAGAATGACGAAGCAGTGCGCTGCATCGTGCTCACCGGTAATGGTAAGGCATTTTGCGCAGGTGGTGACCTCAGCTTTTTGAATGGCTTAGAGGGCACTGCTGCCAAGAAAAGCTTTATTGCCAAGGTTGGCGCCGTTGCTAAACGCATTACTGTAATCGAAAAGCCCATTATCGCCTGGATTAATGGCGTAACCGCTGGTGCAGGTGTAAACCTGATGCTGGCCTGCGACTTAATCTATGCTTCCCATAAGGCTAAATTTGGCGAAAGCTTTGCCAAGGTAGCCCTGATTCCTGACTGCGGCGGCTTGTATTTCCTGCCGCGCGCTATTGGCATTCACAAAGCAAAAGAGCTGATGTTTACCGGCGATTTAATCGATGCACCCACTGCCGAGCGTTTGGGCATGGTGAACGATGTTATCGAAGAAGAATACCTGAAGGACAAGGTTTACGAAATGGCTGCTCGTTTGGCAGCTAGCGCACCCATTGCTATTGGCCTGACCAAAAAATATTTGAACGATACCGGCCTGACCTTGGATGAAGTGCTGAACATTGAAGAAACCACACAGCCCCTGCTCATGGGCACCGACGACTGCAAGGAAGGTATTGCTGCCTTCTATGAAAAGCGCGCTGCTGTGTTCACAGGTAAATAACTAAAGCTTTACGGAATCGTCACATAATTCATGCTGGCGATTCCTTTTTCTTTTGACTAAGCGGCACCAGATGTTGTATAATTGTAATATTAGAAGTGTGTCTACTACATTCTTTAGTACTATAGATGGAGGAAATAATGTTAGATTTTGCTTCAATGATTTATCGCATCCCGGCGCTGCTGTTTGCGATTTCTATTCATGAATATGCCCACGCTCAGTGTGCCGACAGCATGGGGGACCCCACTGCGCGCTACATGGGACGCTTGACCTTTAATCCGATGGCGCATTTGGACCCGATTGGTGCTATTTTGCTGGTGGTGGCAGGCTTTGGCTGGGCTAAGGGCGTGCCTATCAACGTCAACAATTTCCGCAATCGCCGCGAGGGTATTTTGAAGGTATCCTTTGCCGGTCCGGCGGCTAATTTATTCCTGTGCTTTTTGGCAGCCTTGATGATGGCACTGTTAGGCCGTATGGGCATGCTCAGCGATGGCTTGTATAAGTTTTTGTTCTGGATGCAGCTGTATAATGTGTGGTTTGCCTTTTTTAACCTGATTCCGGTGCCGCCCTTGGACGGCTCACGCATATTGAGTGAGCTGCTGCCGGCTAAGCAGTCCTGGCAGTTTAACGAGATTGTGGACCGCTATGGCTTTTATATTTTGATTGCACTGGTTTTCACCGGCATCACCAGCATGATTATTAATCCCTTGGCGAATGGCTATCTGCGTCTCATTCAGGGGCTGTTGAGCATTGTTTTTTAGGGTAGGCTTATGAGTGATGTATCCTTAAAGCTGACTGCCTTTGAAGGTCCTCTCGATTTACTTATGCATTTAATCGAGAGCAATAAAATTGATATCTATGATATTCCCATTGTGGAAATCACGGAGCAATATATTGGTTATTTGCGCAATTTGCAGGAGTTTGATATGGAGCTGGCAAGCGAATTTCTTGTGATGGCGGCTACGCTTTTGCAAATTAAGTCGCGCATGCTGCTGCCCAAGGAGGCGCGCGAGGATGAGGACGAGGGCGAGGACCCGCGCCAGCAGCTGGTAGAGATGCTGGTAGAATATCGTCGCATTAAAAAGGCAGCGCAGAATTTGCGCTATCTGAAAGAAGAGGCAGACCGTTACGCTAGCCGCGAGCCCATGTTCGCTAATTTGGTGGAGCGCTATGTGCCCAGCTATCCTGTGCGCGATTTGCTCTTGGCCTTGGCCAATGTGCTGCGCGAAACGGGTGGGCGGCCCTTGGCTTATATCGAACCGCAGGCCTTTAGCGTGCAGGAAAAGATGGCCGAGATTTTGCAGCGGCTGCAGGGCTCTGCTCAGGGCTTTTTGCTGAGCGAGCTTTTTGCATCGGGCAAGGCGGGCGAGAAGGTGGCAGCCTTTTTGGGCGTGCTGGAGCTTTTGAAGATGGGGCTGATTACAATTAGTCAGCATCAAGCCTTTGCGCCCATTTATATTTTTAGCAAACAGGGGGAAGCAAGCCATGTATCATGATAAAATGCTGGGAGCGCTGGAGGCAGTGTTATTTGCCGCAGGCGAGCCCTTGACTGTGGCTGAGCTGGCCCAATGCCTGCAGCTGGATAAGCCCCAGGTGTGGGAGCTGCTTTCCCATTTGGAGCAAAGCTATGAGGAGGAGGCGCGTGGCTTAATGCTGCGCCAGGTCGCCGATGGCTACCAGCTGGTGACAAAGCCTGTGCACTATAATGTGGTGAGTAATTTAGGTCGCAAAAAAGAGGTTAAGCTGACCAATGCGGCCATGGAAACACTGGCGATTATTGCCTTTAAGCAGCCGATTACGCGTGCTGAGATGGAGGCTATCCGCGGCGTAAAGGTGGATGGCGTGGTGAACACACTCTTGGATTTGGGCCTCATTGCGGAGGCAGGGCGTAAGAAGGCGCTGGGCAATCCTATTTTGTATGCCACTACGGAGAAGTTTTTGACTGTGTTTGGCCTGCCCAATCTAGAATCGCTGCCGCCCCTTGAGGATGTGCCTGAGGAGGAGCAGGAGGTGCAGCAAGTTCTGGACTTGGAGTTGGATGAAGATAATTCAGTTAATGTTTAGATAAAGGAAAATATTTGATGGAAGAACGTTTACAAAAAATTTTGGCGGCTGCAGGCGTGGCCTCCCGCCGCGAAGCAGAAAAAATCATTACCGCCGGCCGCGTGCGCGTGAATGGCAAGGTTGTGACAGAGCTGGGCAGCAAATTTGACCCGGACAAGGTGCGTATTGCCGTGGATGGCAAGCCCATCAAAGCGGAGACCAAGGCTTATTATTTGTTCTATAAGCCGCGCGGTGTGGTGACTACCATGAGCGACCCGCAAAACCGTCGCAGCATCGCCGATTTTGTGCAGGATTTGCCGGAAAGAGTATTTCCCGTGGGTCGCTTGGACTATAATACTGAAGGCCTCCTGCTATTGACCAACGATGGCGCGTTAGCGCAAGCGCTGATGCATCCCAGCCATGAGGTTAATAAGACCTATTTAGTGAAGGTGCCGGGCATTGTTCCCGATGATAAGCTGGATATGCTGCGCGTGGGCGTGAAGCTGGAGGATGGCTTGACTGCTCCTGCGGTCGTAAACTTGCGCACCTATGACCATGAGCATAATTTTACGCTTTTTGATATCACGATCCACGAGGGCAGAAACCGTCAGGTGCGCCGTATGTGCGACGCTATTGGCTTCCCGGTGCGCGAGCTGAAGCGCATCAAGCTGGGGACGCTGACGCTGAGTAATCTGAGCCGCGGCAAGTTCCGCGAGCTGAGTGACAGCGAGTTGGCGGCTTTGAAGAAGGCGGCTAAGCTATGACTAAGGTTGTAATTATTGGCGGTGGCGCGGCCGGTCTTTTAGCTGGCATCAGCGCTGCGCAAAATGGTGCTGCGGTGACGATTTTGGAAAAAATGCGCCAGCCCGGCAAGAAGATGCTCATTACGGGCAAGGGCCGCTGCAATATCACTAATGCCGGCGAGCTGCCCGAAATCATAAAAAATCTCCCCGGCAACGGAAGATTTTTAAATAGTGCTTTACATAAGTTCACAAATGATGATATAGTAGATATGTTGGAGAGTAATGGCCTCGCCACGAAGGTGGAGCGGGGCAACAGAGTCTTTCCTGTGAGCGATAAGGCCAAAGATGTTGTCGACACGCTAGTGAAGATTTTCACGCAGGCGGGCGGCAAGCTCGTGTGCGACTGCAAGGTATTGGAAATACTTACGCAGGACGGTCATATTACTGGTGTAAAAACCATTAACGGCACCTACGCTGCAGACGCGGTGATTCTTTGCGCCGGGGGTGCCTCCTATCCGGGTACCGGTAGCGATGGCGGCGGCGCCAAGCTGGCTGCCAAGCTGGGGCATAATATTATCCCGCTGAAGCCCTCCTTAGTGCCGCTTGAAAGCGACTATCCCTATGTGGAGGCGCTGCAGGGCTTATCCTTGCGCAATGTGGAGGCCACGCTCTTAGCCGATGGCAAGAAAATCGCTAAAGAATTTGGCGAAATGCTTTTCACCCATTTTGGTGTATCCGGTCCCATTATCCTTTCCTTGAGCAATGTTGCCGCCAAGGCACTCGCTGAGGGCAGGGAGGTGGAGCTCGATATAGATTTGAAGCCTGCCCTAGCTAGGGAAAAGCTGGATGCTCGCATCCAAAGAGATTTTACGCAGTACAGCCGCAAGCAGCTTATTAATGGCATGAAGGATTTGCTGCCGCAAAGGCTTATTCCGGTGGTGCTGGATATGGCGTATCTGGACGAGGAAAAGTTCATTAACCAGGTTTCGAAGGAGGAGCGCATGCGCCTATTGGAAACACTGAAATGCTTTGTTGTGCCCATTACTGCGACTCGTCCCATCGCTGAAGCTATTGTGACAGCGGGCGGTGTGGATGTGAAGGAAATCAATCCTAAGACCATGGGCTCCAAGCTCGTCGGCGGTTTGTATTTTGCCGGTGAAGTGATGGATGTGGATGGTTATACCGGTGGCTTCAATTTGCAGGCTGCTTTTTCCAGTGGCTATGCCGCAGGCTTGGCAGCTAGTAATCTAGAATAAAGTGTGGTTAGATGTTTATGAAGAAAATTGTTGTTGCTATTGATGGCCCTGCAGGTGCAGGTAAAAGCACCATTGCTAAGCTAGTGGCAGAAAAGCTGGGCTATGCTTATATCGATACAGGTGCTATGTATCGCAGTGTAGCGTGGAAGTTTTTGCAAACGGGTAAGGAATTCGATGAAGCCTTTATCAGTGCTTTAGCGCAGACCATGGTAATAGAATTTAAGCCTGAGGCTAGTGTGAACCGCGTCTTTGTGGACGGCACCGAGGTTACCGATGCTATTCGCAGCGCCGAGGTAACTGCCAACGTATCCCGCGTGGCAGCGATTGGCGATGTGCGTGCAGCCATGGTGGCGCAGCAGCGCCGCATGGGCGAGGTTGGCGGTGTGCTGATGGATGGCCGTGATATCGGTACAGTGGTATTCCCCAATGCACAGCTGAAAATCTTCCTCACGGCTTCGGTAGAAGAGCGCGCTTTGCGCCGCTACAAGGAGCTTGTTGCTAAGGGACAGGATGTGGACTTAGCGCAGCTTAAGGAGGATATTGCCAGCCGCGACAAGCAGGACAGCGAGCGTGCGATTAGCCCGCTGCGTCAGGCGGAGGATGCGCTGCTACTTGATACCTCCGATATGAATATCGAGCAGGTAACTACAAGAATCCTGCAGCTGGTTGAGGAGCGGGCACAATGATTTACACGCTACTGAAACCGATTTTATGGCTGCTCTTTAAAATTGGCCTTCGGCTCAATGTAGAGGGCACCGAAAATATCCCCAAGGATGGTCCGCTGGTTATTGCCAGCAATCATTTAAGCTTATTAGACCCGCCGGTAATTGGTGTGGCAGCTACGCGCAAGGTACATTTTATGGCCAAGCAGGAGCTGTTCGTGCCTATTTTAGGCGATATTTATAAGGCGTTAGGTGCTTTTCCCGTGCGTCGCGGTGGCGCCGATAGAGCAGCTATTAAGCACGGCATTGATATCCTCAAGGATAACAAGGTGCTGGCGATATTTCCCGAAGGCACGCGCAGCAAAACAGGCAAGCTGGGCAAGGCTGAGCCCGGCGCGCTGATGATGGCCTCCAAGGCCATGGCAACCATCGTGCCCTGCTGCGTGATGGGTACTGATTATAGACGTCAGGGAAGGATTTGGCCCAAGGTTACTGTGCGCTTTGGCAAGCCTATTTATTTCCCGGCTGACGCTGTAGTAAATAAAGAATTCTTACATGAGATGACTGAAAACTTGATGCAGCATATTGCTGCACTGCAGGCTGGTGAAAAGTCATGATGGAAATCAAGGTAGCACAGCACTGTGGTTTTTGTTATGGTGTGAAGCGTGCGGTGGAGCTGGCCCAGGGGGCGGCTCGTGAGCATGTGCAGGGAGGAACGCTAGGACCTCTTATTCACAATCCCCAGCTGATTAATGAACTTGCGGCGCAGGGCATTGCCTGCCGCGAAGGCTTGGACGAATTTAGTCCGGGTGAAACTGTTATCATTCGCTCCCATGGTGTGGGCCCTGAGGTTTACGCCGAGGCAGAGCAAAAGGGCCTAAAAATATTGGACGCAACCTGTCCCAATGTGCGCTTGGCTCAAAAAAAGGCTGCTCAGGCAGCGGCAGATGGCTACTATCCTGTCATTGTTGGAGAAAAAAATCATCCTGAAGTAAAAAGTATTTTAAAATGGGCAGGAAAATCGGCTATCTGTATCGAATGTATAAAAGATATCTCTAGTGTGCCGCAAAAGGAGCGGTATGGAGTCATAATCCAGACCACTTTTGAGCTGCAAAAATTTGAAGATATATTGCGAGAATTGCAAAAGGAACGCCCGGGAGAGTATCGTGTGGAGCGCACCATCTGCCTGGCAACAAGCCAACGACAGGGGGCAGCAGTGGAGCTGGCCAAGGAGTCGGATGCTGTGGTTGTCATCGGCGGAAGAAACAGTGCCAACACGCGCCATCTCTTCGAGCTTGTGCAGGCTAATTGTCGCAAAGCATATCATATCGAAACTGCTGACGAACTGAATGCAGACATGCTCAGAGATTGTCATAAAATTGGAATCACGGCGGGAGCATCGACTCCTGACCGTTTAATTAAGGAGGCTATTATAGCAATGGAAAACATGGATTTTGAAAGCATGCTCAACGAAAGTATGGAGGTAGAGGTATATCCGGGCAAAATTGTTAACGGTACCGTTATTCAATTGGATAAAGACGGCGTATATGTTTCTTTTGGATATAGACATGATGGCTTGATCACTTATCCCGAATGGAACCCGGCTGTGGCTCCCGAAGAACTGATGGAAACCATCAAGGTTGGCGATGAAGTTGAAGCTAAGGTTATTCCTGGCAGCACCAAGAGCGATTTCGTTCGTCTGTCCAAGGTTAAGGCTGAGCGCGATGCTGCTTGGAAGAATGTTCCCGAGCTGGCTGAAGGCGAAAAACGCGAAGCAACCGTTAAGGTTCTGCGCATCATCAAGAACAAGGCTAAGAACATCGTTGGCCTGGCAGTTGCAGTTGAAGGCGTTGAAGGCTTTATGCCCGCTAGCCATGTAGAGCTGCGCCGTGTTGAGGATTTCACTCCGTACATCGGCCAAGAGCTGCAAGCTGAAATTATCGAAGTTGACCTGGAAAAGAAACGCATTGTTGTTTCCCGTCGCGACCTGCTGAAGGCTGAGCGTGAAGCTAAGGCTAAGGCTTACAAGGAAATGAAGGAAGCACAAGCACAAGCTCGCAAGGAAGCACGCGCTGCTGCTGAAGAAGCTGCTTATGCATCCGTTGAAGAAGGCCAAGTAGTACCCGGCAAGGTTGTTAAGGTTGCTGAATTTGGTCTGTTTGTAGAAGTTGGCGCTGGTCTGGTTGGCCTGGTTCACAACACTGAGCTGGCTTGGGACCGCACCGCTAAGGCTGCTGACGTTGCTAAGGAAGGCGACGAAGTAACCGTATTGGTGAAGAAGATTGACCGCGAAAACAAACGCGTTGCTCTGTCCATCAAAGCTACCCAAGAGGATCCCTGGAAGGTAGAAGCTGGCCAATTCCACATTGGTGACATTGTTGAAGTTGAAGTAGCTCGTTTCCTGCCCTTTGGCGCTATTGTTAAGCTGACCGACAAGGTTGAAGGCTTGGTTCACATTTCCGAAATCGCTCAAGAGCGCATTGCTAAACCCGACGACGCTCTGGAGCTGGGCCAAAAGGTTCAAGCTGAGGTTATTAAGATGGATCTGGATAGCAAGAAGATCGGCCTGAGCATCTCCAAGGTTAAACGTGATGCTGAAAAGAACGAATATCGTTCCTACATGGGCAAAAAGAACTCCTCCCTGTCCCAAAACCTGTCCGAACAGCTGGAAAGCTTGGAAAAATAAGGAGAGCTTAAATGCAGCGCGAACAACGTAAGCTGGAACATATAAAATATGCCCTAGAGCTTGGCGATGGACCCGCGACCACGCATTTTGCCGACCTAAAGTTTATACACAATTGTCTGCCGGAGATTAATCCGGCAGACATTGATATATCTGTGAAGCTATTGGGCAAACGGTTACGTTTGCCCTTTTTCATTGATGCTATCACAGGCAGCACGGACGCTGTCACAGATATCAATCGTAAGCTGGCTCAGGTGGCCGAAGCTTGCGGGATAGGTCTGGCGGTGGGCTCGCAATATGGAGCAGTGTGTCAGGGTACAGGTGTTGCTAGCTATAAGGTGGTGCGCGAGGAAGCACCGCATGGCTTGGTGATTGCTAATATGAGCGCCTTTGTGAGCTATGAACAGGCGCTGGCTGCTGTGGATATGCTGGAGGCCGATGCGCTGGAGCTGCATTTGAATGCAGCGCAGGAGCTCGTGATGGCCGAGGGCGATAAGAATTATGCCGGACTGTTACAGAATATGCAGCGTATTTTTCAAGACCTGCCCGTGCCTATTATTATTAAAGAAACTGGCTGCGGCATGGCGAAGGAGCAGTACCAGCAGCTTTTAGATGCAGGCTTTTATGTGTTTAACTGTGCCGGTGCCGGAGGCACTAATTTCCCTGCTATCGAGGCCAAGCGCAGTGGCGCCGTCTTAGGTGAAGATTTTGCAGCCTGGGGCTTGCCCACCTGCTGGTCGTTAATCGATGGTCAGTATGTGATTCCTGCTAAACGCTGCCTGTTGGCTAGTGGTGGCATTCGCACAGCTAGTGACATAGCTAAAGCCTTTGCCTTAGGAGCAGATGCTGTGGGCATTACTGGTCCTGTACTGCGCTTAGTGATAGAAGAGGGCGTGGCTAAAGCTATTGCTTATTTTGAAGAGCTGGCCGAGGGCTTGATGCAGTATATGCTGCTCTTAGGCTGCAAGCATCCCTACGAGCTACGCAAGGTGCCTTTGATTATTGATGGCGCAACGCGCAACTATCTGGATTGCCGTGGTTATGATGTGGCAGCTTTGTGTAAGGCCAGAAATCGCTAAATTTATGGCTTTTGCTAGTAAAAATTGTTAATCTTTGGGCATATCTTGTGGTAAACACTTGCCATAGACGTTAGATGATGTTATAATACTATTTAGAAGTATAAGTTTTCTTAGTGAAAGAGTGGGTTACGTACCCGCTCTTTCCGCTTATTATGCAAAAAAACTAAATACAAAAAATTGAATATGGAGGTGATTTAGATGCAGGCAAAAGAGGTAGAAGCACTGATTACCGCACTGGTGGAGCCCATCTTAGCTGATACAGAGATGACTCTTGTAGATGTGGAATATGTGCGTGAAAAGGACTGGTATTTGCGTATTTTTATCGACAAGCCTGAGGGCGTCGAAATTGACGACTGTCAGCTGGTCAGTGAAAAGCTTACCGCAGTGCTGGACGAAAAGGACCCGATTCCGGATAAGTATTTTCTGGAGGTTTCCTCTCCTGGCATCGACAGGCCGCTGAAAAAGGACCACGATTTTGAAGCAGCCTATGGAACAAAGGTGGACATCATGTTCTATGCTCCCTGGGAAGGCTTAAAGAGCCTGGTGGGTGTTTTGGAATCCCATGATGATGATGCTGTGTGGGTTAGAAAAATAATTAAGGGTAAGGAATTTAAAACTCCTGACCGTATTGAACGTAAATTAATCTCTGTCATTAGACCGCATATTGACTTTTAAAATTCACAGAAAATAGGAGGCGTAGTAAGTGAACGCAGATTTTATCTCAGCCATTCAAGAATTGGGAAAGGAGAAGGGTATTGAGCCCGAGCTTCTGTACCAGGCTGTTGAAGACGCTTTGGTTGCTGCTTATAAGAAAAATTCCAATACTAACCAAAATGTTAGAGTGGATATGAATAAGGAAACCGGTGAAATTCATGTATATGCACAACGCACTGTAGTTGAGGGTGTGCCCGTTGACGAGACTGAAATGACTGTGCAGGAGGCGCAGGCTATTGATCCTCGTTATCTGGCAGGCGATATTGTAGAGACTGAGGTAACTCCGAAAAACTTTGGTCGTATTGCTGCTCAAAATGCTAAGCAGGTTGTGGTACAACGCATTCGTGAGGCCGAGCGTGGACAGGTTTATGAGCGCTTCCAAAGCCGCAATCAGGACATTGTTACCGGCATCATCGAGCGTCAGGAAAACAAAAATGTGTATATCGATTTGGGTAAGGTAGAGGCTGTGCTGACTCCCAATGAGCAAATTCCCGGTGAGATTTATCAATATCATGACCGCATGAAAACCTTTATCGTTGAGGTTAAGCGCTCTGCTAAGGGACCACAAATCGTTGTTTCCCGCACTCATCCAGGCCTCTTGAAGCGTTTGTTTGAGCTGGAAGTGCCTGAAATTCACGATGGCATCGTTGAGATTAAGTCCGTAGCTCGTGAGCCTGGCATGCGCTCTAAGATTAGCGTTTATACCGCTGACGAGAATGTGGACCCGGTTGGCGCT
>CAMFET010000002.1 GCA_945949475.1 uncultured Phascolarctobacterium sp. | reverse complement strand
GCTTGTTTCGGGTACAAGAGGCCGTGAGTTCGAATCTCGCCGCCCCGACCAAATTGAAAAAGCTGAAACCCGCATGGTTATGCGGGTTTTTCTGTTTTTGTGGTTTTGGCCAAAGGTGCAAAAATAGCCTAAAATACGGGGTTATGCAATATTCATGCAATATTTGATGCAATACACAAGTTAAAACCGCTTAAAACTAGATAGTAAAATAAAATTTATTAAAAAATCTCGGAAGCACCAAAAGCTTCCGAGATTTTTGCATTTATAGTAGTTTTTCAATGGATTTTTCGTATAAGAGCATTGCCTTTTTATGAGTATCCTGCAAGGGCAATGCATATGTTTTAGCCGTGAAGGATACATCGGCATGACCGAGAATTTCGCTGATATCAGCTATCGGCACCCCTCTATCGCGCATGTTACTGCCAAAGCTATGACGAAAATCATGGTGGCGCATACCGGCAAGCAGTGGATATTTTTTCACAAGCTCTAACCATTCAGGGCACCGCTCCTTAAATTTGCGCCATCTGCGCTCTACATGGTCACGGCACATGCCTCGGCCGTCATCAGGAAACACAATGAGCAGACCTAAATTATTTTTCCACGCAGGGTCACTGCTTTCAGCGATAAAGCCAGGACTGGCTAGAAGCTCCTTACGCTTCCGTAGCGCTTCTTTTTTGGCAAACGCGATAAAACCCTTGTACTCTTCTATTTCGTGGCGTACAAAGGAAATTAGAGGGATGTCACGGGCAGATGTGCGTGTCTTGAGTAAGGTAAACTGCAGCCTGCCATTTTCACGTAGCAGGTTATTAGTAACAGCCACATCGCTGCCGTCCAATACATCATCGCGCACGGCCAGCGTCTCACTGATGCGCATACCGCACATGCCTCCTAGCAGGAATGGCATATATAGATTAAAGTAATCATATTTTTTGATGATCCTGAGCATTTGTAGCAGGATTTCTATGGGCACATGCATGCCCTTGGGCGGTTCCTTGGGTGGCAGCTTTAGGCGGCGGGCCGGACTCTTACCTAGCAAATCATTATCCACGGCCCACGCAAATGAGGAGCGGATAAAGGACAGCTCTTCTCTGATGGTTTGGTTGGCAAGGCCCGATTCAGTGAAGAGGAAAAGCCTATAGCGCTCTATGTCAATGGGCGTGACCTTGTTCAGACGCATGGCTCCCAGTGGCTGGGACTTCACACGCTTGGCAAAGCTGTTGAGGGAGGAGATGCTAGAGGGCCTTAATACTGCCTTCAGGCCAATGACTGTTTCCAATAGCTCGTTGACGGTCATCTTGGTTGGCTCCGTATAGGTTCCGGTCTGCAGCTGGGCCAAGGCAGTGGCTTCTGCTTCCTTAGCTTCCTTCTTAGTAGCAAAATACGGGCCGTTAATATATTTGTGCCGGCCATTGGGCAGAATCTCATCCGTGCATATGGAGTAGGAATAGCGCTTAGTGCCTGTTTTCCTTGTGATGATGGACATACAATCAGCCTCCCTTAAATTTGTTCGAGCTTATCGGTATTAATATGCCAGTCATTGGGAAAGCCAAGTTCGTATAAAATATTGTTTATTGGGATGGTTTTCAGTTTTCTACTTAGAGTTCTAAAACGCTTTCTCAAAGTATTGTGCAGCATAGCATATTCGTTTTTGCTTATAAAGCACTGCAAAATTAAAAATATCTCATATGCGCTACGTCTGCTATCATTTGGCAGAATATTATATTTCGTGTGCAAAGGTGCCCAGTATTTAGTGCTCTGGTGACAGCGGAAACCCAAAAGACGGTTATTGTGAGCACATATATTCCTGATATCGTTGATGTTATCAAGAAAGCTATTTAGTGTTTCAGGGTGAAAAGGTTCAGAAGCATTAGGAATATTTTGCTCAATAAATTCACAAAAATCCTTAGCTATTCTATTTTGCAAAGCATTTGTTGAGTATTTCAACAAATGACGTAATTCACCAAAATTTATATAATTAACCAAAACCCATATGGGAACACTTCCGTGCACTCTTATGTAATGGGCGATGCTGCTGTGCCTATTATGGCTTTCGTAAGAGCGTATTGTTTTAGACAAGCTTGATATGGTTTGTATAATTGAAAGTGCATTTTCCTTTTCAAAGGAGTTTATACTTAAATAGGCATAGGGTTCATCTTTAAACATTTCAGAAAATCGATATGAGAAAATAGCCCTTAGATGCGTTTCAGCCTCAAGAATACCCAAAAGCAGCGTCTGCTTTATATCTCTTTCAAAAATGTAAAGGCTAGTAATTTCATCAAAGCTTGTATTTGAAGTATAGTTTTCGTTTTCCCTTGGAAAAAATTTCGCATATCCGTTAATAAGATTATAATAGTTTTGACTCAAAAGATACTTTTTAGCACGATCTTCGTCATCTATAACCAAACCACGCTGCCTGAGAATAGCTACTTGTTCATCAATTGTTTTGAATGCTTTCATAAAAAAAGACCTCCTCTGCATAACAGAGGAGGTCTTTCCGTACCGGCCCCCGTAGGGGACCCGGCGCTCACCGTGCCTCTATTATACGCAAACATAGTATTTTTGTCAATATTTTGCTTTAAAGAATTTGTGAAATCTCACTTGATTACCCTAAAGCCTCTTCTTTTTCCTCTGCCGTCATGGCCTCCTCAGCTTTGCGCTGGGCCTTGGCCAGCTTCATGGAAACAAAATCCTCTACATCCTCTTGGCCGTCAGCGTCCAGCTGGCGGTATTTTTTTATGAGCAGTATTTCCCGCTCGCTGAGCTCCATGGCGTTGGCAGTGGTGGCAGGGGCCGCGGGCTGGTCCTCTTCTACACCCATAAGCTGGCTTGGCTTAATGCCTAAGGCAACGGCCAGTTTATATATATTTCTTTGTTTAGGCTCGTAATTTCCTGAAAGATATTCGCTGATGGATGATTTATTTATCTTTGTTCTCTCCACCAAATCGGCTTGCTTTAGGCCCTTTTGCTCCATAAAATATCTGAGTCTATCTGAAAAAGTTGTCATCTCAATCCCTCCTTGTATAGCATTATATATTCTGTGTTCAGAAAAAGCAACAAAAATAACTAAAAAACGTGCAAAAAGTTCGGCAAAATGAATAAAAGCTATTGACGGACGCTGTTAAAAGTGGTACTATAATTGTAGTTCAGAAAACCGAACATAGAACAGTTAGAATGGAGGGATTAAATTGGGCTTCTCTTATAATAAACTCAAAGGCAAAATTAAGGAAGTATTTGGCACTCAGGAGGCTTTTGCTCAGGCACTAGGCATTGGTAGAACTTCTCTTTATTCTAAGCTAAATAACAATACTGAGTTCACCCAAAGTGAAATGTTGAAGAGCTTGGAACTCTTAGGACTTGCCAAATGTGATGTAGATACTTATTTTTTTACACCTAAAGTTCAGAATTCTGAACAGTAAACCTCCAAGCGCTTGGAAATTTGGCAGAGGATGCACGGGAAGGGACGGCTCCCGCGGGCCCAAGGCCAGCAGCCAAGCGCATCAGGCCCCGATGGCGATTTTTGCTATAACATGTAGTTATAGCAAAAATGTGAGAAAGTCCTTGACTTTCTCACATTAATAAGCCTGATAGGAGGTCCCATGAAGATTAAAAACACTTTTATCAAAAGCCTGCGGGAGGGATTAGAGCTGACCCAGCAGGAGCTGGCGGTGGCAGCGGGGGTGAGCCAGGAGGCCATCAGTCAGATTGAAGCAGGCCGGCGCAACCCCAGCTCCAAGGTATTGTATGAAATCGCCAAGGCTCTGAAGTGCAAAATGGACGAGCTGGTGGAATGAGGGAGGCATAAAAGGTGGAGGAAAAAGAAAAAGCCCTGCGTAAACAGGGCGAGATAAAAATAAATAGGATTGACCTTTTAAAGGCAGTAACAATATCAAATATGCTCAGTGATGCAATCATCAAGCTAACAAACTTAGGCCGACCGGCTCAAATCATTCTTAAGTATGACCCCGGAAAAGCAAAAGTAAGTATTTCGTTAGAGTTTGAGGACAACACAGTTCTTGATGACAGGTCCTAAGGAATCAAGAGAGGCAAGAAGAATATGTCAGGCATCATGTTTACCGATAAAGAAGGTCCGATAGACTTCAACCGTTTAGCCAGAGAGCAAATGAAGCATCGCCTGTTGGCCGATATATTAGTCGATATGCAGGTGTGTGAGCTCGAAGGCTGGGATAAGCTGGAATATTTGAGCGAGCTTAGGGAGATGCTGGATAGCCTGGGGGAAGAGAGGAGGTAACAACTATGAAGTTGGAATTAAAAAGTAATCTTGAAATTGGCATGATTACCAACATGCTGCTGGCTGAATTGAAAGAGGTTGATGCAAGTATAAGCAGATATAAAGACGATGATAGTGAAACTGCTCGGAATATTGTTAGGATAAACTCCGAGCGTAGGAATGCAATTGCAGGTCTGCTCAAGCAGCTGTACTACGATGTATGAGGTCAGAATGCTAAAGGAGGTAGTTTAAATGGCAAGAACAGCTAAAACCCAAACCAAGCCCCAACCTAGGGCTATCAAAAATGTGCCACGGCGGGAGCTTTACCCGACCGGCGAGGCAGAAATTCTACTGTGCTGTGGCCCCAAGTTCCTCAAGGAGGAAATGGAAGCTGGGCGCATCGGCTATGTTATCCGTGGCAGATATCGCCTGATACCTGCATACTGCATTGATGAATATGTGCGCAGCATCAGCGTTAAGGCCGTCGCTCAATAGCAAGGAGGCATGCATGATGGATACGATGAAAAAGTTTTTTAGCAACGCTCTGTATGTTACCTGCCTAGTAACCACTCTTTTGGTTATCGTTCATGAGTGCTATCTGGCCTATGGCCTGACGCCTCACAAGCAAACCGAGGTCATTGGCAGCGGTGGTAGCGTGCACCGTATCGCTGTAAGGTATATTGACAAGCAGAAAAAGTATAAAACTGTGGAGGATTTCGAATGGCACATTCTGGATGAGAATGATTTGCTGAAGGATAACCGCTATTTGTACATCAAGCCTGGCACCATCATTGCCTTCACACTGTGGAGGTAGGCCATGAAGAAAACCTGCTACCTTTGTGGCACCGAGCTTTATGTATCGGTACACAACTGTGACGAGCCCTATATCTGCCCTAAGTGCGACAGTGAGTGGAGACAGGAGCAGCGCAAGGCTCTCAATGCTCGCATCCGAAAGTGCGAGCAAAATAAAACGACCCGCTGATGCTACCAACATCAACGGGCCAAAAGGTGAACAATGCCAAACGTGTTCACCTCTATTATAAACCAAATACTTGCCCTTTGGCAAGGCTTTATAAGGAGGAAATATAATGCCAAGAAAGAGAGCATCCCTTGGAGTCATGGATGATAGTGAGTTTCGCGTGGCCAGGGGCAGAGCAAAGGAAAAACCCACACCTGAGATGGAGCTAAAAATGAAGCTTATGGAAAAACGCTCCATACTGGCCAAAAGTAATTATGATGTCACCATGCAGCATCCTGAGATGGCAAAGGTTATCCGCCGTAAGGCAGTGGAGGCTGACGACCGCCTGCAGGCTCAAGCAACAAGAGCGCTGCGCTATTTTAAAGTGAAGCCAGCTGCAGAGGAGGTTTAGCATGCGCAAATACAATTATCGCAGAGCAGCGGCCAAGGAAAAGGCCAAAGAGGCTGAGTACGCTCTTCATACATGCCAGATTTGCGGTAAGCAGACCGTGAACTGCATTTGGGGCGATGACGTAAGCGGGCGCACATCCTATTGCGTATGCCCTACCTGTTTTATGTGGAGCGAGGAATTGCCGGCACAGTTGGCCCGCACGGCCGTGAGAGGCAAACAAACTCCTGCAGCAAGCACCGAAAAAGCCAAAAGAAAGCTAGGTAAGAAATAATGGACGATAAATTACAAGTAGCTATCAATAAACTGGATACCGAGGCAGAGGCCTCCGGTATCAAAGGGCTTAAGGTCGTGGCAGACCTGCTCATCCAATACATTAGCCAATACCCTGACGAGGCAGAAAAAATTACGGCCAATGACAAAAAGCTCTACAATGCGTTTGAAGAGGTCAAGAAGGTTGCTAAGCAGGAGGCCAAGGGCGGATGCTGCTACATGGCTCCCGAGCGTGTTATGCAAATGGTAGTTGATTACTACGGCATTGATGCCAAGATAGCCATTCAAATCGTAGCAGAGCCTGCAAGTGTGGCGGAGGAAAAGCCTTCCGATGTAACGCCTGAGAAGTTGCAGCCAGCTCCTGCTCCGAAGCAGGAAGCATCCGTGAGCGTCAACTTGGATGACTTCTTTTAAGGTGGCATCATGGATAAAAAACACGCAGAGGCAATTATAAAAGGCCTTACCGATAAAGAAAAGCGCAGGGACTGGCTACAGTTCCTGCGCTACATCCCGCAAGGCTATGACCAAAACATTGAGGATATCGCTCATGACTTCTGTTTCAAAAAGGGCTTCAATGTGCTGCTGGTTACGGATAGGCAGCGCAGAAACGAGGCTGTATGCGTAGCCTGTGGCCACATGGTGGAGCTGCCCAAGGGCGTAAAGCATAAGGATGATTGCAAATGCCCCGTCTGTGGATGTGCTGGCGAGGTCGTACACGCTTGGCGGAGGCATGGCATGGAGCGCAGGGGCTATTTCCTCTACTTCCAAAAGGCAGATTACGATAAAACCTTGGTCACATGCAGGGGCATCTATTTCAACATGTATCTTGCCGTGGGCCAAGGCGATCCAGCTCCGTGCTATGCCTTTGAGGACCACAGCTACATGCTCTTTACTCCTAACGGCGTAGACCACAGGAGCGTCCATGATTACATTGGCTACAGCATTAGCTACAACAAACACAAGAGCGCTTTTACGCGCTTCTCAAATTACTGGAATGCTGGTGGTTACTTTATGAGCAGAGGAGTACCGGACATGAACCTTGGCATTGCCTTGGGCTCGCTTTTTGACTCCATAAAGGGCACCTGTTTGGAGCATTGCCAAGCCGACTACATGATTGAGCTTGATGGTGATATTGTAAAATACTTGGAATTCTACTTAAAGCACCCCAAAACAGAGCTCATCATAAAGAACGGCCTAAACAGGTTAATTGTTGAAAAGATAGTTGAAAAGAAAAAGGTGGCCGTAAATTGGAGAGCGCAAACAATGACTGGCTTTTTGCGTTTACCGCATTTGGGACGCAAGGAAAAGCAATATCTCAAAGGGCTTGCCGGCTACATTGGAGGGAATTGGCTCTCCGTGATGCAGGATTATGTAACAGGCCATCCTGAACGCAGCATCACAGATTTGCCTAGTGACCACTCACTTATTAATGAATTTGAGATAAGAGACAACCTGCTGGAAAGGCTCAGAGCTATCAACGGCTACGGTATAACTACTCCCAAGGTCTTTAAATATCTTGGAAGTTGCATAAAGAGCAGCAGAAGGCTAAACATGTCTGACGCTTTGATATATTGGAGCGACTATTTGGACTCAGCGGTAGAACTGGAGCTTGATCTGCGTGATACGGCCATCATGTATCCCAATAACCTGAAGCGAGCCCATGACAATCTGGTTAGCCAGTTGAAGCTTAGAGCCAATGAATTGCTGGACAAGAAAATAGCAGAGACCTTAGAGAACAGGGAAAAACTAAGCTACCAAAGTGGGAAATATTTCTGTAGGCCGGCAAAGGATACAGAGGAGCTTGTCGCAGAAGGCTCTGCCTTGCATCATTGTGTCGGCACCTATGCAGAAAAATACGCTGCGGGGAAAACGAATATTGTGTTTGTCAGAGCCATGGAAGCTCCTGATGATCCCTTGGTAACAATGGAAATCAGCCCCGAAAATGAAGTAATTCAAGTGCGAGCTGACAGAAATCGCACACCTGAGCCCGAGATATTAGCATTCGTGGAAGAATATAAGGCCAAAGTATTGGCAAACTTAAGGAAAGGCAGGAAGGCAGCATGAACGAAATGCAAACAACCCGCACGCTAGCCATGGTGGCTGCGGAAATCAACCTTATCAAGGACCAGACCCGCAAGCTGGTGCTTACTAATAGTATTCTAATTGGGCAAAAGCTAAAGGAAGCACAGCTCATGGTAGAGCATGGGCAGTGGGGCAAATGGTTGGCGGAGGAGGTAGCATTCTCCGTGAGTACGGCGAACAACCTAATGCGTGTCTATGAGGAATATGGTGCTGACCAAGGCGTGCTTTTTGGCAGTGCCGCAAAATCCCAAGCGCTTGAGAATTTGAGCTATACACAGGCTGTTCTACTCTTGGGCGTACCCAAGGAAGAGCGAGAGAGTTTTATTCAAGAGGCCCGTGTTGAGGATATTTCCACCCGCGAGCTGCAGGCTAAGGTTAAGGAATATAAGGAAGCCAAGGAACAGGCGGAGCGCAGAGCTGTAGAGGCGGAGCAAGCTCAAGATTTGGCCACCAGCAAAGCTGATAAGGCCTTGGCCAACTATAACCGCTTGGCAGCCGAGGTAGCTGAGCACGAGGAAAAAGCTAAAGAGCTCCGGGCGGAGGCCACTATGAGCGCCAACCAACGTGATGAGGCAGTAAAGAAGTTAAAAGAGCTCAAGGGGCAGGTCAAGGATCTAAAGGGTCAGCTGGCTGATGCATCAGAGGGAGCAAGGAAGCTGGAAGAGCTAGAAGGCGAAAAGGAAGCACTTAACAAGCGCATCAGCGAGCTAGAAGCGGAGCTGGCCAAGCCCGTAACCATGGAAGCGGCCAAGGAGATTGTAGAAGTGGAAAAGGTGCCCGAGGCAGTACAGCGCGAGCTTGAGGAGCTGCGTGCCAAGGTAGCCGAAAATGCGCACCAGCTACGTGATGAGCAGGCAAAGCTTGCCTACAAGGAAAAGTTTAAGCAGGCCATGAGCTACATCAATGCTCTATTTAACGAGCTTGCTAACGTAACAAACAAAGATTTGCAATATCGTATGACGGAGGCCTTTAAGACGGTGTTAGAGCAAAGTCTTGGCGTGGCCAAGGGCCGTCTGAACTCCATGGAGGCAGAAAGAGCATTGATGGAGGAGCAAAAATGAGCATGGCACGAAAAATGCGGCGGGCTAATCAGGGGGGGAGCAAGCTCTCCCCTAAGCGCTTGGCCGATAGCATATTAACCGAAAAAGAATACAACGCCATTGTGGAGGCTGTCAAAAAGGACTACCTCCAACGCCTGGCCGAATATATGGGGACTCAAACCTTGGCCATGGCCAGCAAGATTATCTACGAAAATTATGGCAAGCTGAAGAACAAGGAAACCCGCCTGCAGGTGTTTGGAGAGCTTTATAAGGCTGCTATTGAGGACTGGGGCAATGACGCACCACTCAAAAAGTATCAGGAGTATCTGGCCGGTATGGGAGAGCCTGTGCAGTGGCATTGGGAGGGATTAGAGCAATGATTAAATGCAATAAAGTCAGGACGCTTACCCTAAGAGAATGCATCGCCGGCATTAACCGTGGCGAGCTAGGCATTTTTAACTTTGCTTACATTTGCATCAACACGTCCCTTATTTCCTATCAGGCTCATTTGGACTGTTTGAAGCGGGACTATCTGGCGAGGGTATACGCAGAGGCAGCTCTTAGGCTGAAGCAGATTCATGGCATCAAAGAGCCACGCTTCCACGACAAGCGCCGGACCCAGCGCAAGGGCTGGAAAAATGATAGGTGGTGATGGCAGAATGATTAGGCAAAGCAATGACTGTGAAAATTATAGCGTCTATACAATTAGTTTTAACAATGGGAATCTAACTGTAGACTACGCGATCACGCCTGTGGATAGCCCTCCAGAGTGCTGCGTTGTCAGCAGAAGCGATAAGCCCCATTCGGATTTTATGCAGCTGTGGCACCAGCTGGCTCCTATAGCCAAGCGTTTTTTGGAGTTTCCTCTATTAAACGAGGATAGAAAAGACCTTCATGTTCAGGTTGTCAAGGTTAAATACATCAACAGTAAAAAGTTTGGCGAAGGCTACCAGCTGACCGTACACCTTTGGAACCTAGTTCATTCGCTGGTGCCGTTGAGAGTTACTACTCATAAGTTCTACGCAGAGGGCGTTGATGTTAACCACCATGCCGATGGCACAGGCTTGATGACACAGCAAGTATTAGCCACAGAAAGACAAATCTTTGACAAACTTGCTAGCGAGGCCTTTGCTTATGCATATTATGGCAAGCGCGAACAGCCAACCTTGGATGAGGCAGCGGAGGCGGAGCGTAATGGTGGCTTTGCTGACGAGGTTGCTCGCCGTGCCCAAAGTGAATTAGGCAGTGATGTCGAGGTGGAAGTACATCATGCGACTGGGAGGCAGGAATAATGGCCCATAACCAAATGCAATTTCAGCAAATTTACAAGCGCTTGGGATTAACGCTAAAAAAGTGCCCTTGTCGTGTTTATGACCAAGGCTTTGCCCAAGTAGATTATTATAAAGGCAAACATATTGTTATCTATCACGGCTGCCAGCAATATGTAGTCTACCTGAATCGTGACGAGTGCCCTCCCTGGGTAAAAACCGAGGAGGATTTTGTTAAGATGGCAGTGGAGCGCTGGAATAAAAAGGAGTTCACAAGCTGTTAAACTGCTATATGGAGCCGGTGGCTGTGCCATCGGCCCATAGCTTTCTTCTATTATATAGAAGAAAATAGGCGTGCTTACGCCTTTGTAGCTAGTATGTAAGTATTATCTTTAGAGCCACAGGAGAAAAAGTCATGCGAACCATGGAAAAAGGAATCAAAACAATAACAACATATTGCGGAGATGATGAAAGAGAAATTTCCTTGTTCGCATTCACCGAGCCTGTGAGAGTTGGTCAGCGTAGCAAAAAGAAAAAAGTATCTGCCCCCAAGCAGAAAAACCTTAATGACCAAAATGCCAGGAGATATTTTAGACAGCTGGTCAAGACTAATTTCAGAAAAGGTGATTATCATTTGGTGCTCACCTATGACCCCGAGAATCTGCCCGAGGAAATTGAAAGAGCTGAGCAGCTTGTCAAAAATTACCTGCGTAGAGTCAACCGATGGAGGAGCAGCATGAAGCTCTCTGCCATGAAGTATATTTACATCACTGAGCAAAGCAGCACCGGCAGAATCCATCACCATCTGCTGGTCAGTGGTGATATGGACCGCCAGCAGCTGGAAGAGATGTGGAAGCTTGGCTATGCCAATGCTGATAAGCTGCGTCCTACCAAGAATGGCTTGGCCAACATTATTGCCTATCTGGCCAAGGACCCCAAGGGCAGAAAACGTTGGCACCCTTCTCGTAATTTACTTAAGCCCGAGTATACTGTAAGCTATACCAAGACCAGCATAGCAAAGTATGAGCAGCTCAGCCTTTGGCCCGAGGATAGCGAGGCTACCAAGAATTATTGCGAAAAACAGAATAAGGGATTCGAGCTCACTGAGTTTGTGAAAAAGTTTAACGAGGTAACCGGCACTTGGTATATGTATGCCATGATGCGAAGGATTGGTGCTGATGATGATATAGCTCAAGCTCCTTCTAAGGGTAGGCCGGATAACTTGGCAGCTACTCAACGGTTACTCAACGGCTACTCAGCAGCTCATCCGCCAAGAAGAATCTAGAATACATAACCGCCTGTGGCAAGGATGGCCAGCATCTGCCTCTATATGCGTATATACAAGCACCGGCGCAGTCATTGAAGAAGTATAGCATATTGCTGGCCCTTCCTGCGACGGGCGGTGGAAAGGATAACATGGAGAAGCAAAAACTATATATGCGCACCCAGCTCCCTCCTAGCGTCAATGCTGCTTATAAGAACAGGCATCAGGAGGGGCAAAAGGGACGTGCTCTTACTGAGATAGCACAAAACTGGAAGCTCATGACGGGCTACGCAGCGAAAGCAATAGCTCGGCAGGAAGGGTGGACCATGCCCGAACCTGACCAAAAGATTATTCTGGAAGTCACGGCCTTTTGGCCAGACCTGCGCCGTAGGGATATGAATAATCTCCACAAGCTGCTTTGTGATGCTCTAGAGGGAGTTCTGTACCCAGACGACAAAATGGTGCTAGTGCGTGATATGGATTTCAGCCTTGATCGCAAGTGCCCAAGGCTGGAGCTATGCCTTTATCTCAAGGACGATTAAACACTTATTTTTCAACTCTGTAAATATAAAACCTAGGAAAATAGCCAAGCATAACAGTTTATATTAGCACACAGGCTAAAAGGAGACCATCATGACCAAGGACGAATTGAAAAGAAAACTCAAAAGTGCATATTATTGGCAGAGGTCCTTGGAAGAGGACTATCTCGAACTGCAAAAGCTCCGCGATAATGCTGCAAGAGTTACGCCCCAATATAGCAAAGCACCAGCTGGATGTGGAGATGGGCATAAGCTGGAACGCACCATTGTGAGCATTGCTGATTACGAGGCCATCATCAAGGAGCATATGGATAATCTTTACATGGCACTTAAAGAGGTTACTCGCCTAATCAACCTTGTTGACGATCCCCAGGCTCATCTTGTGCTACAGATGCGCTATCGCAATTTCAAAAAGTGGGAGCAGATTGCAGCTGAAACAAACTACAGCATAACACATATTTATCGGATACATGGGATGGCGTTATCAGAAATAATTCAATTTACTAAAACAACTGATACTCAAGAAAAATAGTGACTAAATAGGTGTCTAGATGCTATACTTAAAGGGGATGAAGAATGGAGGATAAAATGGTCAAGGATTCTCTTATTAAACTAGTCAATGATATTCTTGAGATTCACGAAAACATTGAGAAAAGCTGGTTGGATTATTTAAATAAAGAAAGCATAAAAACAATTAATTTTAATTCAGTAAAAGTCTATGAAATATCTCAAGATAATGAAACATTAGCCTATATCAGAAGGTATATAAATTTCATAAATAAACAAGCTGCTTTAATAACACCATGTTTCGATTATTCTTTTTTAGATAGAACAAGAGTAAAGGATCCACTATCTGTTAAGCAAAAACTGGAATCATACTGCAATAAAAAAGAGAAAGGGAGAATCAAAACACATAAGTGTTTAAATGACTTGTTTGGATTTAGGGTTGTCGTTGATGATCCAATAGACTGTGAAATGTTAACAAAAGAGTTAAAAGAGATATTTCCGTCAGAAATAATCATTACAAATTCTAGTAAACTTGATGGATATAAAGCCGTGCATGTGTATACACCTGCAGCAAATGGGCATTTTAAATGGGAACTACAGATTTGGGATAGAGAAAGCTATGACCTTAATATAAGCTTACATGAAAGTCACAAGCGTAAATATATCACCGATTTAAAGGAAGCTGCACGAGCAGAGAAAGGAGAGGTCAGGAATGTTCATCCATAATGTATTTATCGCAAATTCTTTTGAAAAAGGGGATAGATTTGCTTATGATATCGTAATTCCGGCTGAAGACATGGGAAAAGAACTGGATGAAAGCCAGAGATTACGTGATTTTTTAGTTGGTATATATAATGAATTAGGTGGAGATACCACCATTACTACGCATGTAATACCAACAAAATCAAAAGATTGGAATTCTGTAGTTGAGAGAGATACTTTCTTTTCTGATATTAAGATTATAAAGAGTGAAAAGAATTTCATCAAAAACCTAAGTTATAATGTCAATCTTACATATTATGATATTTTTTATTTAGTTATAAGCCTATTGGATGATAACTCTTTAGATATAGATTCTTGCAAGGATTTTGTTGAAAAAATTAATTTAGAATATTTAAAACAATATAAAGAAGACCTTTATGAGGAAAAAGCATATAAGAAATATGGACATATGTCGGTAGAGAATATAAAAAAGTATTCAAACATTATAGTAGATAGAGTGCTTTCTGCAAATAATGGGCCAGAGAAGTACAATTTCGTGTACAATAATGTTAAAACGCTTTTAAGTAAACATGTTATAGAATGAGAGTATTGACATGTGATATACTGTAAACTGAGCAAAGCGGGAAAGAAAACTAGAACACAGAGTGAAGCCGTTGGCCGAGAGGTCAGCGGCTTCTCTGTTGGTGGCCTAGGCTGCCAACAAATGACCGGCAAATAACTGCATACAGAGCCAGTGCGCAAGAGTGCGTGCTGGCTTTTTTGTTGGATGCATTGTGCAAGGATACCACATGCATGCTGTATTGTGTGTAGTGGACTGTGTACGCGGGTGGGCGTAGGTACTTTCTGAGAGGAAAAAAGCCTGCGGCTCAGCCGAGGCCCGGAAATTGTCTAGCTGCAGTTTTTTTTAAATCCACTTCCTTCCGCCTGCTCATTTTGAAGCAAACATTTTCGAACGCATTTTTTTCACAAAACTTCCAATAATGCGCAAGAAAATTTTTGTTCGCTCACTGTTAGCTTCCATGGATGCAAAATGCGGAAATTTGGCCACGCACCGATTTCCGCTTTTGCCTTCCACCACTTCCGCCCAAGGCCTAACCGAACCTAAGCGAAAAATGGAGCCAGAAGCTGTAAAAATATAGTGCCTGTAGTGGACAAAACACCAAAACAGGCAAAAAATTAGTACCTAACCCCAAAAACCATGGCAGTGGAGGTGAAAACATGGCGAAAAAGGCAGAGCTAAGAGGCTCCGGTGCGGAGCTGGCACGGCTGTTGAATATTACTGATCGCCGTGTGCGCCAGCTCACTGAGGAGGACGTTTTGACAAGACAGGCTGAGGGAGACTTTATTTTGCCCGAGGCCATAGCTGAATATTACAGCTACAAGTACCAAACCGATGAAACCATAGATTACATGGCGGAAAAGGCCAAGCATGAGAAGGCTAAGAGGGAACTGGCAGAACTGGAGCTTGGCAAAAAACGCCTTGAGCTGCATGCGGCCAGTGATGTAGAAGCGGTGCTCAGCGAAATGCTCACCAATTTTAGGGCGCAAATCCACGGTCTTCCGTCAAAGATGGCCCCTATCTTGTTCGGCAAATCCATGGCTGATATGGAAGAGCTGCTGAACAATGAGGTTGAGGATAGGCTATCGGAGATCAGGGACTACACTCCTACCATGTTTGATAAAGTTGACGAAGAGGATGAGAAATAATGGGTATTGGCAGAACGGCAAGGCTTTTAAAAAGCATATTCTCCAAATCGCTGAAAACCATCCCGAAAACCTCAGTCAGTGAATGGGCTGACACCTATCGCATGTTAGCGCAGGGTGCAGCTGAGCCAGGACGCTGGCACACTAATAGAGCACCATACCAAAAAGACATCATGGACGCATTCACGGCCAAGGGCGTGCACCGTGTGATAGTAAAATCCTGTTCTCAGGTTGGCAAGAGCGACATTATGAATAATGTGATTGGCCGCTTTGCGCATTTGGACCCTTGCACCATGATGATGATCCAGCCAACCTTGGCTGACGGTGAAGATTTCTCCAAGAGCCGCATCCAACCCATGATAGAAGCTACCAAGGTGCTCAAGCGCATTTTTCGTGAGAGTAAAAGCAGGAGCTCTAGCAATACGATCATGAGCAAATATTTTACTGGCGGGCGCTTAATTATCGCCGGGGCCAATGCTCCTAGTGGCTTAGCGTCTAGACCTATCCGCATCCTGCTTTGTGACGAGGTGGACCGCTTCCCTGATAGCGCTGGCGCTGAGGGCGACCCTGTGGATTTGGCAGCGAAAAGAACTACTACCTACTGGAACCGACTGATTGGCCTATTCAGCACGCCTACCATCAAGGACGCCAGTCGCATCGATGATGAGTATATGACGGGCACCCAAGAGGAATGGCAGCACCAATGTCCTAACTGCAAGGAATGGCATCTGCTCACTCATCGGCAAATGGTGACCGACCATGAGACCAGTCACAGGCAGAACAAAAAGCATGTCTTTGTAAAAAGCGTGCACTGGGTATGCCCGGACTGTGGCTTTAAGTTTAGCGAAAGCGAAATGAGGAATGCGCCCCAAAGATTTATCAGCCAGAACCCTGATTCCTTTCGGACTGATACAAGAAGCTACTTTGTGAACTGCTGGACCAGCCCTTGGCTAACATGGGACAGGGTTATGAAGGAGTGGCTTGAGGCAGAGGGCGACCCTGAACGTGAAAAGGTTGTTTATAACACACGCTTTGGTGAAAGCTACGAGCGCAAGGGCAGCTTTGAAAGCGAGGACGTATTTCTGCAACGCCGTGAAGACTACGGCGCAGAGCTGCCGGATGGCGTGTTGATTTTGACAGCGGCAGTGGACGTGCAGGACAACCGCTTGGAGTATGAGATAAAAGGTTGGGGCCACGGCGAAGAGCAATGGGGCATAGTCAAGGGCATCATTATGGGCGTTCCCGATACTCAAGAGGTGTGGAGCAAGCTGGATGAACAGCTAGACAAGGTTTATCGCTTTGCCAATGGCAGGGGCCTTATGGTAGCGCGCACCTTTATCGACTCCGGTGGCCACTACACAAAATATGTGTACGCCTACTGTCTGAGGAACTACCACAAGCAGCGCTTTGCTATCAAGGGTGCATCAAAGCCGGGCGAGCCCTTAATAGCTAAAATCAGCAAAGCAGAAGTCGACAACCACAGTATACCGCTTGTGCTCCTGGGCACGGACTCGGGAAAACAATACATCATGGACAGGCTGAGCATAGAGGTGCCCGGAGCCAAGTATATGCACTTCCCCTTGAATAAAGCCGAAACCAAAAATGTTAACGGGGATTTAGTCACTGAGATTTTGCGCAACCGTGGCTATGACCGCATCTACTTTCGTGGCCTTATCTCCGAGGAACTAGTACCTCGCAAGCATAACGGCGTAATAGTAATGCGCTGGGAAAACATAGCCAAGGACAGACGCAATGAGCCCCTAGACTTGGCAGTGTACAATCTGGCCTGCTTGCAGAGCATAGGACCGGATTTCTCAATCCTAGAGCAAATGCTGCAAAATAAGAGCGAGGTGGCAGAGGTGGCAAAAATTACTCCACCAGCCAAGAAAACCATCAAAAAACGCTATGGCTGCATAAAACGAGGTGAAAGATAATGGCAAATCCCATGAATGAGCGCTATAGACAGTATCTGGCAGCGGAAAGGACCATCCTGCTAGGTGGCCAAAGCTACAAGATTGGCAATAGGACCTTGACTAGAGCTGACCTGTCGCAGATACAGGCAGAAATAAAAAGGCTCCAAGCCTTAGGAGCCCAAGAAAATGACGATGACTCAGCTGCAGCTGGCCATCAAAGGGCGCGGAGAGTGCTCTTTAGAGATTAACAGGAGGCATGAATATGAGTAAGAGAAAAGCGACTCAACCTAAGGCCAGGCATCCCACTGGCCATATCAACCAAAGAGGAGATATGCTGAACACTGGCTACAGTGGCGGTGGCGCCAGCTTTGAAAAGCAGGCCTTACGAGGCTATTGGCCCATCAAATCAAGCCCCAAAAGCGATATCGACACCAACCTAAACATTCTGCGTAATCGTTCCTCTGACATGGCTATCAATAGCCCTGTGGGCGCAGCTGCCATGAACCGCTACAGAACCAATGTAGTGGGAGCTGGACTAATTCCTGCTCCGAGGCCTGATTACAAGCTACTAGGAATTAGTCAGCAAGAGGCTGCAGAGTGGCGCAGGCATACCAAGTCCGAGTTCGATATGTGGGCATCAAGCGTGGACTGTGACCTATATCGCAAGAATAACTTCTACGATATGCAGGACATCGCCTTTATTAGCTCCGTGGTGGATGGCGACAGCTGGGCAGCGATTAAATATCGCAGGCCCCTAGGTGACAACCCCTATTGCACCAAGATACAGCTTTTCGAGGCTGCTCGTGTGAGCAATCCCGGCACCTATACCTCGATGGGACCCATCAACATGGTTGAGGTCATCAACCCTAAGAATGGCAATCGCATCATCAATGGCGTGGAAATCAACTCTGATGGAGCTGTTTTAGCCTACTGGGTAAGCAATCGCATCCCCTACGACCCTACGGACATGAAAACTTTGGAGTGGGTGCGTATTGAGGCTTTTGGCCGTAAAATGGGCGAACCCAACGTGCTGCAGATTAGCCACGAAGAGCGTCCTGAGCAATATCGTGGCGTGCCTATCCTAGCACCGGTCATTGAAGAGCTCAAGCAAATTCACCGTTATGCTACGGCTGAGTTGACAGCGGCAATTGTTAAAAGCTATTTCACCCTGTTTTTCAAGACGCAGAATGCTGCGGGCCTTGGCAACGCCTTGCCGGAAGCATTTAGCCAAGAGGAAAAAGTTGACTTTAACGATTACATTTTTGAGCTAGGCGCAGGCACCATGAATGAGCTGCCCCCTGGCTATGAGGTACAAACGGTGGATGCATCTCGCAGCCTGTCCACTTTCGATGTCTTCACGAACTCCCTTATCTCTCAAATCGGCGCAGCACTAGAAATACCATCTGAAGTGCTGTTATCTCGTTTCCAAAGCTCCTATAGCGCTGCTCGTGGCGCTTTACTGCAATTCCAATCCGTGGCCAAAAAGAGACGGACATGGTTTGCCAGAGACTTTTGCCAGCCTGTGTACGAGCGTTGGCTTGCAGAGGCGGTGGCTATTGGCAGAGTCAAGGCTCCGGGCTTTTTCAGCGACCCGCTTATGCGGCGAGCATGGAGCAGAGCTTCGTGGTACGGCCCGACCATGGGCATGCTGGACCCCGTGAAAGAGGTTACAGCGGCCAAGCTCCGTATTGATTACGGCCTTAGCACTGGGGAGCAGGAGGCAGCGGAAATCACTGGCACCGAGTACGAGGAGAATATATCCCAGCTGCAGGCGGAGCATACCCACTGGGATAATGCAGGGCTTAACTATCCCTACGCTAGCAGCATGAAGGAGGGAGGTGAAGAAAATGCCCAAGAGTAAAAAGTTTTGGGAAATAATCAACAAGGCTGACAATACCGCTGAAATTAGGATTTATGGCGATATTGTTGGTAAAAAGAGTATTTTTGACAACAGCTCCGTGGACCCCATCAGTTTTGCTGATGATTTAGCAAAGCTGGAGAATAGACCTGTCACCGTGAGGGTCAATAGTAACGGCGGCAGCGTCTTTGCGGCTCAAACTATTGCTAACAATCTAAGAACCTATAAGGGAGCAACTACCTCTATCGTGGATGGTCTTGCAGCCAGCGCTGCGACCATCATCGTTATGGCAGCTCAGAAAATCATCATGCCGGCTGGCTCCATGATGATGATCCATGACCCGATGCTGCGCATAGAAGGCAACCTGAACGAGGAAGACCTGCAAAAATGCATTGACTCCCTTAAGCCTGTTAAGGCCAGCATTATTGATAGCTACATGAAGCGATCCAAGATTAGCAAGGAGAAACTGTACTCCATGATGAGAGCTACTACCTGGCTCACTGCTGAGGAATGCATTAAATATGGCTTTGCTGATGAGATACAGGGTGAGGTTAACCCTGTTGTAAATGGCAACATGCTGTTTGTCAATAATCTCGAACGCCAGCTTACGGATGACGAGGCTAGCGAAATCAAAAACAAAATCACAAAGCACACTAATGTGCAAGATCAAACCCAAAAGGAGGAATTTAGCATGCATGATGACATCAAAAAAGCACTAATCGCCGTATGCAATGCCGTAGGAATCAAGGTGGGCGATGATGCTCAAGCTGCTCCTGCTGCTCCGCAAAATGCAGCACCAAGCAATGTACTGGCCACTCAAGTCGTGAACCAAGGTGGCGTGACTGCATCCGACCCGGTACAAGCAGCTGTTGCAGCTGAGCGCAATCGCATCAAAGAGCTGGAGGAGGCTGACCAGCCCAATAACGCTGTAGTGCATCGCATTATTAACCAAGCTAAAGAAAACGGCCAACACCTGTCCGATATCCAAGCTGTTTTGGACATCATCAAGGACGAACAAAAGGGTGAGCCCGGCGGCCAACAATTCATGCAAAAGCTGGTTGAAGACCAAATGCAATCTGGTAGCAACCAAGTGGGCGCAAATCCCGGTGGCAACATGACCGAGCAGCAGCGTGACGCAGCTGCAGCTGACTACATGGTTAACCTGTTGCAAAACAAATACAAGGGAGGTAGAGCATAATGACATACTTAGAAAATACTCACACTACCTATGACAAACTCATTGCCGGCGTTGCCGTGCCCGTAATGACCAAGAATGTCACCCTGAAGGGCGACACTGCCACTTTAAAGCGTGGCACTGTATTAGCCTTGAGTAACGGCAAATATGAAATTGTCGACACCGAGTCTGAAACTGCCGAGGTTAAGGTGGCAAATACCGTCTTGGCGGAGGATGTGGAATTGACCGGTGATGATGCAGTGGCTACTGTTTACACTGCTGGACTGTTTAATCCTGATGCTATGACCGTCAAGGCATCTGGCGACACTGTTCTGGCGCACGAAGAGGAGCTGCGCATTGTCGGCATCTATTTGGCCAAAGCGCTCTAAGCAAAGGAGGAATAACAATGGCTTTTGAATTAAACGATACCCGCACCCTGTTGGGCGTTATCAATCGTGCATACCCGCCCAACCCCATTTTGACTGAAATCTTTTTCCCGAACGCTGTTACTTTTGCCAGCGAATATATTGACGTAGACTACAAAAAAGGCGGTCGCAGCATGGCACCCTTCGTAGTTCCCGGCTCCAAGGGCGTAGTCATGGCCCGTGACGGCTTTGTAACCCATTCCTATAAGGCACCTTTGATGCGCCCGAAGCGTCTTCTGACTGCTGACGATTTGAGAAAACGCATGCCCGGCGAAAGTGTAGTTAGCTCTCGCACCGCGGAAGAAAGAGCAGCTGAATATCGTAGCGAAGATATTGCTGAATTGACCAACATGTGCATTCGCCGTGAAAACTATATTGCTGCCAAGCTTTTGATTGATGGCCAATACACCATTGAAGGCCTAGCTGATGACGGCACCACCAAAAAAATCGATACTATTTCCTTTGATTTCACTCAAAAGCAAACTCTTGCTGGTGGCGAAACCTGGGACAATGCTGCAGCTGATGCATACGGCAACCTGCAGGATGCCTCTAGAACCATTCGCCGTAACGCTGGCTTAATTCCTACTGTAGCACTATGCAGTGAAAAAACTTCAGCTTTATTACTGCAAAATAAGAGCATATACGAAAAAATGCTGATTCCGTCCCGCGATACTGCTGCATTGATGAGCTTTGTGCCTAGACTGCAAAGCCCTGAGCTGAGTCGCTTTGGTCGCATCGATGCATTAAACCTGGATCTCTACACCTATGAAGGTGTTTACAACGATGAAGCTGGCGAGCTACAGCAATACATCCCTGATAACTATATCATCATTGGCGTTCCGGGCCGTGGCCGTCGCATGTATGGTGCTGTAACCCAAGTGGAAGCAGATTTTAACTTCCATACCTATGAGGGCCGTTTTGTACCCAAGGTAACCGTGGACATGAACAACGATACCTGCGAAGTATCCATTTCCAGCCGTTGCTTGATTGTTCCCGAAAGCATCGATGATTGGTACGTACTCAAAGTTAAATAAGGAGGCCCGCCATGAAGCTATTAGTGAAGAAGTTCTCCCTGAGATACAACGGCGTAGTTTATCATGCAGGGCAAGTAGTGGAAATGGCGTCCGAGGAGGCCTTGGCATTGGCCAAGGCTGCTCCTTTGGAGTTTGAGGCTATTGCTGATAACGTGGAAGAAAAGGCCTTTCCTACGGGCTCTGAAAACGCTCTACAGGAGCAGGAAAAACAGCCTGAGGGTAATCCTGCCAATGGCAAAAAAGAAACCTCTGAGGACGCTCCTGCGGGCGTTCAGGAGCAGGAAAATGTGTCCGAGGATGAAGTCATTGACTTCAACAAAATGACTATCCAAGAGCTCAAAGCCTTCGCCACCAATGAAAGCATAGAGCTTGGCAGGGCAAAGACCAAGACTGAAATCATTGAATCCATCACAAGCCAAATTGACATCGATGATATCGTGGAAGCTGCTGAGGCTGGCGAGCTGCCTGCATATAACCCGGAGGCGGTACTCAAATGAGCACCCCTGAATTAAGCTTTAAGGATATTATTGCTGCTGATAACGCCAACGTCTTCATCAACGGCAATGAGTTCGCTGATGCTCATAATCTCAATGGCGTGGAGTGCTTGGCAGTGGTGCAGGATGTGTCTACTGCTGAAAAATTATCCATAGGCTTGAGTGCCGATAACGCATATCCTGGCCTGTATGGTAGCAGGGTAATGGTTACCTGCAAGGCGGCGGATTTACCATCCATTCCCGTCTTTGGCATGGCCTTTGAATTGGACGGCAATCTATATACGGTGGAGGCCTGTGACGAGGATATGGGCTTGCTCACTATTCAACTAATAGGTAATGAGCGATGATTACTATCGAAGCCAAAAACATTGAGTACGCCAAAACCATGTTGGGCAATAGCCCTAAGGCGATAAAAGCAGCTGCTGCAGCTGCCATCAACCGTACTGTAACCACTGTTAAGGCCAAAACATCCAAAAGCATTAGAGAGAACTACACCATTAAGGCCCGTGATATAAAGAGCAAGGTGACCACCAAGAGAGCCTCCAGCAGCAATCTGCGTGGCGTTATCAGCAGCACAGGCAATGCCAACCTTATCACTGCCTTTAGGGTAAGGCCAAGAAAGAAAGGCCCTGTCCGTGTGCAGGTGCTCAAGAAAGGCTCGCTCAAGCCGGTCCCTGGGCTCTTTATTGGCAGGTCGCTCAAAGGCTTTGTAGGCGCTATGCAAAGGATAAAGCGCAATGCTAGGTATCCCTTACGTGTGCCTAGAGGTCCAAGCGTTCCTCAAATGTTTGGATCTAAAAATGTTATGGCTGAGCTGGTGCCCTTGGCAGAGGATACGCTGAACAAGCGCTTCTTGCACGAGATTGATTATCGCTTTAATAAGCTAGGAGGTAAGTAATGACCATTACTACACTTATGGATAATTTGGCAGAGTTCTTAAGAGCCGCGGTGAAGGAATACTGCACAATGCAAAAGACTGGTGAAATACCAATTGAGGTTTATGCTGGCTACCCGCCCATCCGCACCGACTCGAAGGAAACAGCGTCATTTATTTATGCTCTTGTTATTAGTGCTGAGGATACTGCTGACGAGAAGCTGAGCACGGCCACCGTAGAGATTGGCTTCAGCATTTACGATGACGATAAAACCGACGGCTGGCGCAGCCTCTTTAACCTGCTTGAGCATATCAGGCAGTATATTCTAAAACACCGTTGTGTGACTGGCATCAGCAGGCTAGAGCTGCCTGTTAAGGTAAAGATAGCTGATGAGCAGCCTTATCCGCAGTGGCAGGGCAGTATTACGGCTATCTATACGATTGGACATCCTCAAGAGGAGGGGATTTATTATGACGACTACGGAGCCGAAAGCATCGAAGTCTGAAAAACTAATTTATATTGGCCCGGCGTTGAGCTGTGGTCGCTTGCCTCGTTATAGTGTCTTTATTGGTGGTTTGCCTTCCCATCTGGAGGGCGAGCTCTCAAGATGCCCCAAGCTTGCAAAATTATTTGTGCCCATCGGCAAACTAAACGAGGCAGAAAAAGAATTGGAGAAGCCGGGCACGCCTCTCCACAAATATTATGCTGAAGTAGCAAAAAATATGGAGGTGTAAAACATGGCCTATAAGCATGGCATTCATGTGAGCGAAATCCCCACCAGCATTGTGCCGCCTGTCAATGGTACGGCGTGCTTGCCGGTTGTATTTGGTACCGCTCCCGTGCATTTAGCCACTGACCGTGCACAAGCAAATAAGCCTGTATTGTGCTATACCTACGCTGAAGCTGTGGCAGCCTTAGGCTACAGTAATGATTGGAAAAATTACACTCTGTGCGAGGTAATCAAGAGCCAATTTGCTCTCTATAACCGCGCTCCTGTAGTGTTTGTAAATGTGGTGGATCCGGCAGTGCATAAAACAGTAGTGACCGACACTGAAGTGCCGCTGAATAACAAAATCGCCAGCGTTGAGGCTGCCGTATTGCTGGAAACTTTGGTTGTGAAGAAAGCAAGTGCTGGCCAAGCTCTCAAAGAGGGCGTGGACTATGAAGCTGCTTATGATAATGAAGAGCATCTTATCATTACTGTACTTGATGATGGCGAGCTAAAGGATGCAACCAGCATTTTTGTATCTTATGATGAGCTCGACCCGACTGCAGTAGATGCTGATGACATCATTGGTGGCATCGATGTTTCCACTGGTGAAGCTAAGGGGTTGGAGACATTGAATAGTGTATTCCCGTTGTTCGGCCTTGTTCCTAGTGCTGTTTTGGCACCGGGCTGGACCGATAATGCGGAAGTTGCGGCTGTTATGAAGGCAAAGGCAAGCAATATCAATAACCATTTCCTTGCTATTACCCTCAATGACATTCCTACCAAGGATGTCAAGAAGTATACTGATGTGGCTAAATGGAAGAATGATAATAACTATACCGATACGCTACAGGTTGCATGTTGGCCTATGGTGCGTATGGGTGACGATATTTATCATCTGTCTACTCATGTTTTGGGTGTAATGGCCACTGTTGACAGCGACAATGGTGACGTGCCAAATGAAAGCCCGTCCAATAAGGCAATGCAAATCAATGGCACCTGCTTAGAGGATGGTACCGAGGTAGTTCTGGGACCGGAGCAAGCAGCATACTTGAATGGCCAAGGCATCGTAACTGCTTTGAATTTTATCGGTGGCTGGAAATGCTGGGGTAACCGCACAGCATGTTACCCTTCTAATACAGATGTTAAAGACAGTATGATTTGCATCCGCCGTATGTTCATCTGGCATCGTACTACCTTTATCCAAACCTATTGGGCTAAAGTAGACAAGCCTATTACCAAGCGCTTAATTCATACCATTCTGGACAGTGAAAACATGCGCCTAAATGGTTTGGCAGCGGAGGAAAAGATTTTGGGAGGTCGTGTTGAGTTTATCGACAGCGAAAACCCCACTACCAACCTCATGGATGGCATTATCAAGTTCCATACTTATTTGAGCCCGTCCCCTGCTGCACGTGATATCGAGAATGTTCTGGAGTATGACCCGTCTTATTTCCAGACACTATTTAGCTAAGGGAGGGTAAGCGATGCAAGTACCTGAGAAATTAATTAATTTCCGTGTCTACAAGGATGGCACCGATCTTATCGGTGTTGCTGATGTAAGCATGCCGTCCTTTGATGCTGTGACCGATACGGTTAAAGGCGCTGGCCTTGCAGGCGAAATCGATAGCCCTGTAATTGGCCACTTTAAGTCCATGGAGGTGCAGCTCAATTGGCGCACTGTAACCAAGGATAATAGCTTTCTGGCTAAACCCGAAAGCGTTAACCTCGATTTACGTGGCGCTCAACAGGTTTACGACTCTAGCACTGGTAAATTTAAAACCAGCAGGCTTAAGGTTGTAGTTCGTGGGGTGCCCAAGAAATTTGAGATGGGCAAGCTGGACATGGGCGCTTCCGTTGGTAGCAGCAATACCTTGGAAGTAAATTACATCAAGGTCACCCTTGATGATAAAGATGTTATTGAGCTGGATAAATTCAACTACATCTACAAGGTGGATGGTGAAGATTGGCTGGCTGATGTACGTGAGGCTCTGGGCCTAGCGTAAAAACAATGCCCCTGGCTTAAGACCAGGGGCACATACAAATATTGAAATGGAGGAAGCAAAATGGAAACTATTAAATTGAGCAAACCATTGATGATTAAAGGTGAAGAAACCAAGGAAGTTAAGCTGGACTTTAATTCCTTGACTGGCAAACAGCTGATTGATGCAGAGCGTGAGGCAAGATTGAAGGGTGACCAGACTCCCTCCGTATTCCTCTCCATGACATTCCAAGCCATTGTGGCAGGCAAGCTCATCGGCGTGCTGGCAGACGAAATTGAGGATTTGCCGGCTACTGATTTTAGAAATTTGGTAATGCCTGTAGCAAATTTTTTGCTGGGCTAGGCATTAAAGATGCCAAGCCCATAAAAGAATTGGCTCTAGCTATGTGCATGGCCACATACACTCCTTTGAACTTTTACTTAAATCTTAATCTTGATGAGCTGGTACAGTATGCAGATATGGTAAATAAAAAAGCCGCCCAATAATGGGCGGATACTCAAATCAATCACCAAAGAAAATATCGTAAAGTTCAGTAATTATGGCCAAAGGAGCTGCGATAATCCCTACAAGGCATACCATACTAGCAAAAAAATCCAACATAGTGAACACCATCCTTTACATTGACCGGTTATCAGAAAATAGGGAACACATGTTATTAACATTATACCACATAAAAACGGAAAGGAGAATAATGCATGAAAGAATTTGTTTTTGGTTTTCATATCGCGGCTGCAATAAAGAACAATTTTAATAATGCTTTCTCTTCGGCGTCTTCGCAAATTATGCTGTTAAACGAGAAAATAAGAAACAATGCGCAAATTGTTAAGATGTCAGCTGAAGCAACAAAAAAAGGCATACTAAGCACGAAGAGCTACAACAATGTTTTAGCTCAAACATATAAGTATTACGCAAAGGCTTCTGAGCATGCCCAAAAATATTTAAAAATTCAGGGTAAGCTCAATCAAAGACGAACATCAATGAGTAAAAATGAAGCCAATATGATGAGCCTTGGCGGAATTGCGTATGGTTTTTCTAAACCCCTCATACAGGCAATACAATTCGAAGCTGCTATGTCGGATGTAAGAAAGGTTGTTGACTTTGAAACTCCAGAACAGTTCCAACAAATGAACAAAGATATTTTGGAATTAACAAGAACGATTCCGATGGCTGCTAGTGACTTGGCTAGTATAGTTGCAGCCGGGGGACAATCTGGTATTGCAAGAGAAGATTTGCTAGCTTTTGCAAAATCAGCAGCAAAAATGGGAACTGCTTTTGATATCACGGCTGACCAAGCTGGAGAAATGATGGCCAAGTGGCGAACAGCTTTTAAAATGGACCAAAATCAAGTAGTTGAATTAGCAGATAAAATTAACTACTTAAGCAACAAAACAGCAGCTTCCGCTCCTCTTATTTCTGATGTAGTAACAAGGATTGGACCTTTAGGTTCTGTTGGTGGTGTGGCATCTGGAGAGATTGCCGCATTGGGCGCTAGCCTAGTAGGTTCTGGTGTTCAGTCTGAAGTAGCTGCGACTGGTATTAAAAATTTCATACTTACCATGGTAGCGGGTGAAGGTGCTACAAAGTCCCAAAGTGCAGCATTTGCTAGACTTGGCCTTGATTCACAAGATATGGCCAAAAGAATGCAAGTTGATGCAAAGGGAGCCATTATGGATGTATTGAATGCTATAAAATCACTAAGCAAAGAAGAGCAGGCTTCTACTCTTCAACAATTATTTGGCAAAGAGTCAATAGGCGCTATTGCACCATTGTTATCAAATATTAAGGCTTTAGAGAAAAACTTTGGTCTAGTGGCCGACAAAACTCAATATGCTGGAAGTATGCAGGAAGAGTTTAATACAAAAGCTGAAACTACTGCTAACCAGCTGACTTTAATGAAAAATGAGTTTAATGCAGTTATGACAAGCATAGGCAATGGCATGATACCTAGCTTTAGGTACTTACTTAACGAAATGGCTCCTGCAAGTAAAACTCTCGGTGATTATATCAATAGAAACAGCAAGTTTATAGGCACAGGAGTTGCTTCTGTGGCTGCTATAACAGCCCTTGGTGCAGCAGCTAATATGGTTGCTTGGGTATTTAATGGAGTTAAATTAGCAATAAATGGAGTCCAATTAGCATTTGTGTCAGTAAAGCAATACATATTTACTCACAATATAGCAACAAAAGCATCGATTATATTAACTAAAACATGGACTGCAGCACAATGGGCTTGGAATGCTGCCATTAAGGCAGGTAGCCTTGGTGTACAAACTGCTAGAATCATTATTCATAAGGGCGTAACACTGGCGGCATCAGTTGCAACAAAAACATGGACAATAGCTCAGTGGGCTTGGAACGCAGCTATGAGTGCAAATCCTATTGGATTGGTTATAGCTGGCGTAGCGGGCCTGATTGCTGCTGGTTATGCCCTATACACAAATTGGGACACTGTAAAACAATTCTTCTCCAACCTATGGGATAGTCCCACAGCAAATACACTCATGTTTATTTCAGGGCCTATTGGATGGGCAATAGCAGCAGGTACAGCCCTAATTGCTAATTGGGATATGGTTAAGCAATGGTTTATAACCTTATGGAATAGCCCAAGTGAAGCTCTCCAACAATTCGTTGATGGTATCAAAAACAAGTTGAACGAGGCTTTTACATGGCTCAAGGATAAATGGGATAGCATTCAAAAGTTTTTAAGCACGCCTATTTTTGGCAAGGTCAACATACTTGCTCAAAATACCGTTGGCAACACTCCGAATGTAGCCCAAAATGCTACCGGTGGCATTTACGGTAAAGGGGCATTCCTTACAACTTTTGCGGAAAACAGTGGTGAATCAGCTATACCACATACTCCCAACGCTCGCAATATTGGACTGCTAGCTCAGACCAACAAGATTATGGGCAATCCATTAGGAGTTGGTAATGGAGAAATAAACGCCACCTTTGCTCCTAACATTACCATTCAAGGCAATACCGATGAGCAAAAGCTTCGCCAAGTCCTTGATGACGAAATGGCTAAGTTCAAGAGAATGCTGGAGGAGCTACGAAACCAACAAAGGAGGGTAAGCTATGCTTAATACCTACACTACAGTCCAAGGTGACATGTGGGATTCTATTGCCTATAAGGTATACGGGAGCGAGCTTGGAATGAATACCCTGTTGGAAGCCAATCAGGAATACGCTGATGTCGTTGTATTTCCAGCCAACATTGTGCTGCAGGTACCTGAGTATACTGCTCCCGAAACTTCTAACCTACCGCCGTGGAGGCGATAAAGATGGTTGATATCAACGCTAGAAAGTTCCAAGCGCTTGTAAAATACGATGGCAAAGACATATCCAGCTACCTTGAGCCCTATCTCAAGAGCATCAATTACACGGATAATATGTCTGGAGAGGCCGATGATTTGCAGATAACGCTCATGGATAAAGATGGGCTATGGCAATCAAGCTGGCTCCCCGAAAAAGGAGCTACACTAGACGTGACATTTGTTCTCTATAAATGGGATGGAAGTGTTAGCACAGTGTCTAGCCATGTTGGGCTCTTTGAGATTGATGAGATTACTTGCCAAGGAAATCCCAGCGAGGTGCAGATAAAAGCTGTCAGCATACCCGATGACAATAATCTGCGTGGGAGCGAACACACTCGCAGCTGGGAAAAGGCGGAGCTTAAGCGTATTGCTAATGATGTGGCCGTGGGGGCTGGCCTAGAGCTTGCTTACGACGTGGAGTACAATCCCCAAATTGACCGAGTAGAGCAAACTGAAGAATCCGATCTAGGCTTTTTGCTGAAGCTCTGCAAGGACCACGGCTTAGCCCTCAAGATATGTAATAAGCAAGTAGTTATATTCGACGAGTCGGATTACGAAAAGGCAGAGCCAGCTTATACCATTATTAAGCCCTATCTGGGCATGCCTAGCAGTGGGGGAACTACTGTGACCGCCATACAGTCCTGGAATCTCAAGAGTAAAATCAGAGATATTTACAAGGCCTGCCATGTAAAGTACCAGCAAGGCAAAACCAAACAGATACTAGAGGCAACCTTTAAAGACCCTCAAAAGGAGTCCGGAAAGGTCTTAGAGATTAACGAACAGGTTGACACTGTCGCCGACGCTGAGCGCTTGGCAAAGAAGAAGCTCCGCGAAAAGAATTGCAATGAGATAACTGGTAGCTTTAGCGTCTTGGGCAACATTGGCCTTTTGGCAGCGGTAAATGTAATGCTGAGCGGATATGGTCGCTTTGATGGAAAATATATCATCACGAGAGCAACACACAGTGCCGGCAGCAGTGGCTATAACACTGATATTGAGGTCAGGAGATGTCTTGATGGATACTAACATCTTAAAAAATATTATCCGTATCGGCAAGGTATCGGCGGTGGACGGGCAGTCATGTAGGGCCCGCGTGACCTTTGGCGAACAGGAAAACCTTGTATCACAATGGCTTCCCGTGCTAGTTATGGGAAGCAAGGAAACAAGAGGCTATTGGCTGCCGGAAGTGGATACCCAGGTGCTGTGTATTTTTCTTCCTAATACCAGCGGGCAGGGCCTTAAAGAGGGCTTTATCATGGGGGCATTTTACAGCGATGTAGATACACCCGTGGAAAGCGACCCTGCCGTGCGCAGCATAACTTTTGCTGATGGCTCCTTTGTGCGCTACAGCAAAGGCAATATTGAAATAATAGCCAAGGGGAACATCACAATTAAGGGCGCTAATGTCTTTATCAACTAGCTTATGGAGGTGGCAAAATGCCAGCAGCAACTAGATTGAATGATAACGATACCGGGCATGATGCATGCCCGCCTACTGCGCTGACTTCTGCCAGCGATAATGTTTATATTAATGGCAGAGGGGCAGGACGGGTGAATGATAGCTATGATCCTCATAGTTGTGTTGCTCATCCTAGTCACAGTGGAGTTATAGCGGCTGGCAGTTCTACCGTCTTTATCAATGGTAGACCTGCAGGGCGCATTGGCGATCCTGTAAGCTGTGGCGGTAGCGTGGCAGAAGGCAGTGGTGATGTTTTTATAGGCGGATAGGAGGATTGATATTATGCTTGTAGGTTTTATGGCTGGCGTGCCATTTATGGTATCAAAAGCCTTTGTGCGCACCTTTGATGAATACAATCGCAACAGTGCAGGCCGATGGGCCAAGCACGAGCTACTTGGTCAAAAACCGGTGCTGGAATTTATTGGGCCTGACACCGAAAAAATCAGCTTTAGCATGCACCTGAGAACCGACCAAGGTATTGCACCTGAGATGGAACTCAATAAATTGCGCAAGCTTAGAGACAAGGGCAAAGCTTTTCCTTTGGTAATTGGCGGAAGGCTGATAACGCAAAACCTTTGGGTATTGGAATCTTTGGGCGAAGCAGTACTGTACTGGGGCCGAGCCGGAAGTATCCTTGCAATCAAGGTGGATGTTACCCTGCAAGAATATGTAGGAGGCAAAAAGCTATGACTTATGATGTTTTGGCAACTAATACTGGCTGCATCAATTTTGCACCAGCAAGCGAGGCTGAAGAAATCCTGCAAAATGTGCGTACAATCATCACCACTCCAAAATTCTCGGTGCCTTTAGACCGGGATTTTGGCATTGATTGCTCAGTATTAGACAGGCCTATGCCTGTGGCGCAGGCGCAGCTGGCATCTGATATTATTACAGCCATCAAGGAATACGAGCCTAGAGTAGTCGTTACGGGTATAACCTATGAGGCTACCGATGATGGCAATTTAAAACCGAAAGTGCAGGTGAGCATCAATGAAGAGTCTTAAAAGCCTGCCTGAAATAGTTTTTGTGGATGCTGATGCCAAATCAGTTGAAGCAACTATTATTTCAGAGTATGAAACAATCACAGGCCGCACTTTGGCTAAGGGCGATCCGATAAGGCTGTTTTTACTAACCATAGCCAATGTGATTATTCTGTTACTGAACAGGATTAATGAAACCGGTAAACAGAATTTGCTGAGATATGCTAGCGGAGCCAACCTAGACCATATTGGAGCTTTGGTTGGGGCGGAGCGTATTCCGGCATCTGCTGCGACCACGACTATTAAGGTTACACTTTCGGCAAAACTGGGGACTACTACTGTTATTCCGAAGGGAACCCGCTTCACAGCAGGAGATAATGTTTTCTTTGGCTTAGATGAAACAATGCTTATTCTTTCAGGGGAATTGACCGGTACAGGTAGGGCTACCTGCCTTGATTCCGGTGACATCGGTAATGGTTACATTCCTGGGCAGATTAAAATATTGGTGGACCCAGTGCCATATGTAGCAAGCGTTGAAAATACTACCTTAAGCGAAGGCGGAAGCGAAGAACAATCCGATGATAGTTTTAGGGAAGTTATTCATGAGGCTCCTGAGAGTTTTAGCGTTGCTGGTCCGGATGGTGCATATAAATATCATGCAAAGAGAGCTTCTGCCAATATTTCAGATGTTTATGTGTGGTCTCCTGAACCAGGTGTTGTTGAAGTCAGACCATTACTCAATGGAGGTATTATTCCCGGCGAAGAAATACTGAACAAGGTGCTGGCAGTGCTGGATGATAAGAGGATTCGTCCGTTGACTGATAAGGTTACGGTACTGGCCCCGGAACAGGAAGAATATGTAGTTAAACTCTCCTATTACATTGATTCGGAAGATGCTGCTTATGCTTCTGCAATTCAGCAAGCTGTCAACAATGCGGTCGATGAATATATTGATTGGCAAAAGGCTGTCCTTGGCCGTGATATCAATCCCTCGGAGCTTATTGCAAGAGTAATGGCTGCGGGAGCGAAAAGAGTGGTGGTCGAGTCGCCTGCCTTTACTGTTATTAACAATGGCAATGTTGCGGTTTGCACAGAATGTCTAGTTAATCTGGGAGGGATAGAAGATGCTTAAGCTGGAAGCTGGGCCTCTGATTAAGAGTACATTGCCCAGTTCTATCTCGCAGGATAAAACGGTGCAGAACATATGCGATGCCATCAGTCTAAAGGTACAGGAGCTTAACAGGCATGTAGAGCTTGTGCTTTTGCTTCCAAGACTTGATGATCTGAGCGAAGCTCTCATTGATGAATTGGCTTGGCAGTATCATGTAGATTTTTATAATAGTGCTTCTGATATCTCAGAAAAACGCGCATTGGTAAAGCAGGCCATTGCCTGGAATAGGCGAAAGGGTACACCTGCAGCTGTAGAAGAACTATGTACTACAGTTTTTAAGTCAGCTCAGGTCAGAGAATGGTATGAATATCAAGGCGAGCCATATCATTTCAGAGTTGAGATGATAAGGGAAGCGCTGCCTGATGTATCTGTTTTGGATAGCCTGACCAGAGCGATTTTTGCTACCAAAAATACTCGAAGCTGGCTGGACGGCTTGTGCTTTTACAGGGAAGTAAAAGGCGGCTTTTATTTTAGCGCAGGAATGGAGGTGGTTAAAGATGTCCATATTTATCCTGCTAAGTTAAAAATGCCAGATATTGTTCAAGTACAAAACTTTAGAACAAATATTAGGCAGGAAAGGAGCGTGATTATATTGTGTCAAACTGGAACGGATTGATTTTAACCAAAAAAGGCAGACAGTTAAGCGCTAAGGTAGAAGCCGGTGCACCATTATGTATTACTAAGATTAAATTAGGCGATGGTAAAGTCGGCTCCGGAACCCAGCTTGAAGAGCTCAACGACCTTGTGCATCCGATGCAGATAATTGGTATCGCAGCTAAGGAAGTCCTTGATAATGGGCTCTGTAAACTCATGGCTACAATTACCAATAATGATTTACAGACCGGTTATTATATGACAGAGCTTGGCTTATATGCCGATGATCCGGATGAGGGTGAGATTCTGTATGCTATAACCACTTCTTCTGCGGCAGACTATTTGCCTGCAGCAGGCGGTGCAACAGCTGTGAGTGAATCATTTTCCATTTATATCAGTATAACAAATGCTGACAATCTAATGGTTAAGATTGATGCCGGAGCTTTAGCTACCATGGGCTATGTAGAACTCAGTATTTCCGACCACAATAACAGCAGTGATGCCCACGCTAGCAACCTAGCCAGTAATGCTGAGACTGAGGCCGGCACCAATCAGAGGAAGTTTGTGACTCCTTCGGCTGTAGCTTATGCAGTAAGCAGATGGGCAAATTATCGTCTGGCATCTACGGATTATAAGGTAGATGACACCGTGGCTGTTCCGTATCATGCTGACCTGCAGCTAAGGTGCACTACAAAGGGAACCACTAGCGTGGAATCCCTTGATATCAGTAATGTTACAAAGGGACAAATATTGACTGATGGTGGCGTGACCTGGCTAGTAGAGGACAGTGGAGCGCAGCCAATAGAAAACGAAACAATCGCTGAAATAGTAGAAAGCGAATATGTACCGACTGATGACGCTATTCCGTTATCTAATACAGATATTGATAGCGTATTCAGTATATAAAATTTTTCAAAGAAAGAGAGGAAAAAACAATGGCAAAATTTTTGGATCTGGAGGGCTTACAGTATTATCATGGCAAGGTGAAGGACACTTTTGTGGCCAAAGAAAGCGGCAAGGGTCTGAGCACCAATGACTATACCACCGAGGAAAAGACCAAATTAGCAGGCATTCGAGGAAAAGACCAAATTAGCAGGCATTGAGAGTGGCGCTAATAAGACCGTAGTGGATGCTGTATTGAGTGAAACCAGCACTAATCCCGTGCAAAATAAGGCTGTAAACGCTGCGCTTGCTGCAAAGGCTCCCTTGGCCAGCCCTGCATTGACCGGCACTCCGACCGCACCTACTCCGGAAGCTAGCGTAAATAATACTCAAATCGCTACTACCGCATTTGTGCAAAGCTTGATCAACAGTAAAATCGCTGCAGCTGATGCAATGATTTACAAAGGCACTATTGGCACTGGTGGTACCGTTACTGCCTTGCCCACTACTCATAGCACTGGCTGGACTTATAAAGTTATCACCGCTGGCACTTACGCAGGTGTGGCTTGTGAGATTGGTGACATGATTGTTTGCCTAAATGACGGCACCGCTGCTGCGGATGCTGACTGGACTGTTATCCAAGCTAATATTGATGGTGCTGTTACCGGCCCTGCATCTGCAGTCGAAGCTCATGTAGCTGTATTTAATGGCACTACAGGCAATGTGATTAAGGATAGCGGCTTCACTATTGCAAGCAGCGTTCCGGCAAATGCTAAATTTACCGATACCACCTATACCAACATGAAAGGTGCGACCGCTAGCGCTGCTGGTACTGCAGGTCTTGTTCCTGCTCCTGCTGCCGGTGACCAATCCACCAAATATTTGCGTGCTGATGGCACTTGGCAAGTACCGCCTGATACTACCTATACTGCGGCAACTACTTCCAAAGACGGCTTGATGACTGCTGCTATGGTTACCAAGTTAAACGGCATTGCAGCCAATGCAACTGCTGATAGCGCAATTACCACTACTGAAATTGACGCTTTGTTTGCGTAACTAAAAAAACTGCCCCCGCGTAACAACGGGGGCATAAACATTATAAGGAGGTAAACATGGGTAAATATTTAGATGCAACAGGTTTGACCTATTTTTACAATCAAATCAAAAGTAAATTCGCTTTGGCAAGCCATACCCACAGCGCAGGCAATATCACAAGCGGTACGCTGCCTATTGCTAATGGCGGTACTGGTGCTACTACTGCTAGTGATGCTTGTGCTAATATTGGTGCGTTGCCTTTGAGTGGTGGTGCTATGACGGGAAATGAAATAAAAAGAGCAACTAATGACGATTTACTCATTGTTCGTGGTGGAGATGATTATACTACAGGTGCTTCGTTGGCTGTATATGGCAAAGATTTTGCTGATAACCGTGCTGGTGCATTCCGTTTAATTGCACACGATGGTACTAATGTTGTGGATTTTTATGGTAGACCAAATGGTGATTTAACATGGAATTCTAAAAAAGTCGAACTTATAAATTCTGGTGGTAGTAATTACATAAGATTTGAAAGCGGTTTGCAGATTTGTTGGGGTATTTTTAATGTTAGTGCTAACGGTAAATACGCACAAGTAACATACCCAGTAGCTTTTTATAATACGCCAAGCGGTATTTCTATTCAAGATATAAATTCTACAACAACATGGACAGAACCTTATCTTAATTATCTTGTTTATAGTCGTAGTGCAACGGGATTTAAAATCTCAATAAATCAAACTGTTTCTAGCGATAATGGATTAAGTTACATTGCAAGTGGAAAATGGAAATAAAGTAGGTGAACATAATGATTGGTACTAAATTTTATAAAGGACAATTTACCGATGAACAGTATTCAAATTGTGCCGAATGGTGCAACGAAAATCAAACTGCCTATATTGAGGATAAAGGCGAATACTACGAATGTGTTGCTATCCCCACACCTAGTCTTGACGAATTAAAAGCACAGAAGTTAACAGAATTAAAAAACATTCGTGATACAGAAGAAGTCAAGCCTATTTCTTACAATGGCAACTTATTCGATTTTGACGATAAAGCTAGGGACAGAATTAACAGTGCTATTATAGCTTTATCCATTACTGGTCAATCAATCGAATGGACAACTGCTGATAACAGTAACGTGATTGTAACTGCTGATGATTTGCGTGGTGTTGTAGCTAATGTGGCTGTGCGTAGTAATGAGTTACATGTTAGATACCGTGAGATAAAAGCTTCGGTTTTGGTCTGCGAAACAGCTGAGGAAGTTGACAAAATTGTGTGGTAATGGCTTGACCGTTACGATTTACCTTAAGGAGGGATATAATTGGAAATATTTTTAGACAAATTTCTTGGTCAAATCTTTAATGCACTTGCTGGTGCAATCATCACTTTACTTTGGACTATGCTCCGAGCTAAAAAACGTGAGAATGATGCCCTAAAAGAAGGCGTGCAGGCTTTGCTACGTGACCGTATCATCCAAGGGTATAATCACTACTCAACAAAGGGCTGGATACCGATTTACGCTATGGAAAGTATTGAAGCATGCTATAAATCATACGAGGAGCTTGGCGAGAATGGTGTTATCGATAATCTTATGAGCCAGCTTCGAGAGCTGCCTAACCATCCTATGGAGGTGTAAACCGTGCGCAAATTTCTTAACATGCTCAAGAAGGATAAGGACACAATCAGCGTGGGCAGATTTACTGCTGTGGCTGCGTTTGTCCTGTGGGCAGGGGTATCACTATACCTTGCTCTTAAAAACGTAGCATGGGGCATTTATGAGCCGTTCTGCTTGACCGTGGTGGCGCTGGTACTGGTGCAACTTGGCAACAAAGCTATAGAGTGCCGCATGTTTAGAATAACCGGAGGCGATAAGTAATGGACCTTAGACATCTTTTGGCAAAAGAAATAGCCGATGGTATTATTGCCACCGGCGTCGAAGGCGGTTTTGATTCTGTTAGCTGCAGCACTGCTGGCAATTATCCGTCCATTGGCGTCAGCCAGTGGGAGGGCCCGCGTGGCGACAACCTACTTTCGTGGATTGATGCTGGCAGAAAATTTATAGGCCGAAGCTACAGCGATATCATTGAAGCTGGAGAGCTATACGAATTAAAGCATGTGCTGTCATCCCCGCAGGGCCAGCATGCCCAACGCGAAACCCTTGCTTCTGACTGCTTAGCCTACGCCGATGTGCTCATGCCTTTACTGTCAGATAGCAAATGTGTTATCTATGCCGGTATATGGTGCCCCACCAGCGACGCTGTTGTAAAAGTGTTCCTGCAGAACCGTATTAGGCGCGGAAATAACGTCAATAACCTATGGACTCTGAGCGAGCTATTTAGGCAAGAATATTACAAAGCTGCTGGCGTGGGCGAGGTGTATCGCCAAGGCTATGCGAACCGCGCCAAAAACACATACAAATACCTAGCTGACCATGAAATAGACTGGAGTGTATTGGATGTATGAAACAAATGAGAAAATGCTGTACCGTGCTTATGCTTGCCTTTGCATTGCTATGTTATGCTTCGCCCTGTATGTCGGCATCGCCTGCAGAAATACCGCAGGAGTACAAAGTGGTACCGACATCGAAATTAGAGCTGCTAAGGAGCAACAACACCAAATTAGCGCAGAAATTGGCAGAGCTGCAGATGAAGTTGGAAATGCTGAAAACGCCCTCAGCAGAGCTAGTGCAGCAATTAGCCACAGCCAAGAACGAGCTACAGCTTTGCAAGCAGCAATTGAAGAGTGCCAAGAACTCACTCGCCAGTGCCAAGAGCTTGCAGGAGCAAACGCTAAAATCATTGCAGAGCTTGGAGAGTAAGCTGGATGCCGAGCGCAAACAGCAGGCGAATAGGGAGAAGCGATTGCGAAGGCAGCGTGACACCTGGTTGTTTATTGCTGGGGTTTGTCTGATTGGTTATATCGGTATATAATAAATGTGAGCCCCAATCGGCTCCCTACTGTTTTACTTTGCAAAACAAAAAATCTAACCTCAACTATTTTCGGCAGTTTAAAAGTATGCATGTTTATATCGGCAAACACAACGAAAATCATGCAATAAATACGCAATATTTTTACGAAATATACTTGAAACTATTTAGAGTAGAAAAGCCCCAAAACCCTTGCTACAAGGGCATTTAGAGCTTTTCTCAAATCTAGTAAAATCAGCCAAAAATCTTTTCGGGTACAAGAGGCCGTGAGTTCGAATCTCGCCGCCCCGACCAAATTTAAAACTTAGGAACCGCATGAGAATGCGGTTCTTTTTGTTTTTGCGACTAAATACAGTATTTGAATTACTTTTTCCGTCAGGTGTGAGTAGTTTAAGAGGGGTACAAATTGTACCCCTTTCGGAATTATGCTCAAAATTCTCCTGCCATTGCACTAGTCAACAAATTTTAGACACAAATCATAAAAAAATATACAACAAAAA
>CAMFET010000001.1 GCA_945949475.1 uncultured Phascolarctobacterium sp. | reverse complement strand
TAATTCCCCCGTAGTGAGTTGATGCTGATATTCGCCGCCGGTCTCTCCAACCTCAAACGTCTTGCTCTCACCCCTGCTGTCTTGGCCGGTGCCAGCACCAATCAGCACACGTCCGGGGGCAAACACCTCCCACTGCGTCCCCGGCCATCGTGTAGCTGGAGTGACGGAGCTTGTTGTCATATAGATGTCGCCTACCTCGTAAGGGCATTGCTTAAACGTGTAGCCCAACGCATTCCAAGCTGTCTGTCCATCGCCTATCTTGATGTTTTTGAGCATTCCGTCTTTCTCAATCCCAATTTCGCCGACGCCGAGCACAGGATTGACAGCTTCCCACGTATCTTTTTTGTCGATGCGATTGACTGTTTTGCCGTCCTGCTCATCCATAACAAATATATCTCCTGCTGCCATTAAATTACCTCCTTTTCAAAGCCTTGCCATGTCACATCTGCCGTTACCGCCACAGGGTCACGGCTCCAGCCAGCATCGTTGTTGATGCGGTAAAAGCGTATCTTACATGGCGTACGGCTGACGATATCGAGCTGATATATGCCCTTAAGATTGCTGCTGATAGAATCGACCTTGACGGCCGTTGTCTGATAGTTAGGGGTAACTATCGGCAGCTCCATTCCCTCGGCAGGTATAGCGATGTCCTCAAAATGCTCTTCTCGGTCCGGTACGTCAATAATAGCGACGAGCTGCTTGAGCACCGTTTCCTCGCTACCGGCCGGAGCCTCAAATCTTAACGATATGCGCTCACCAGCGTTAACCTTGAATTTGGTCGAGTATTGTTTATAGATGTTATCCCGGTCAATCACCTTATACAGGATGTTGGCTGCGTTGACGATATCGTACAGCACATAAAAATTACCGGATGCAGGGGCCGTGAGCGTTGCCTCTACATGAAAATCTTTGTAAGATAGGGAACCCCAAAAATTAGATGCCGGTTTGTCCCAATAATACGTCTGAGTGGTGATGTAATGGGTACTGTCCTGCTTGCTGTGGATAGAGCCATCAAGCAAGATAGAGCCATTAGTCGATACACCACTCCAGTTATCAAAACTAAAGTCCGTCTTAAATAACACGTTATCTTCCAGCGGGTCGCCGAAGTTGACTACACAAAGTGCAAATCCTGCACTCTCCTGCCCTGCATTGTCAACAGCCTTAATCATGACTGTATGCACGCCCTGACGTACCGTAGCTGTTTCGTACGGCTGGGCGGTAATTAAACCATCCTGCACCAAAAAGCCGGTATTCCAGTTTGGAGTAGCACCTTGGATGTATTTAAATCTAAAGCCGGCTATATCGTTCGGTTCCGGGTATTCAAAATCCCAGTAATAGCGACGTGTACCATTATGCAGCACCTCAACGTCAAGCTTGGTGACGTTTGGCGGCAGCACATCAATTCCCTCAGCTATAGGGCCACAGATAGCGCCGCTGCTCTGTTTCATCCGGTAATTGGTGACAACCTTAATATAGTAGATGGTGTACGCAGATACATCCGTCTCCATAGTCATGTTAGTGGTTGTCCCCAGCACGCTCCATGTGCTGCCAGTATCTTTGGACAGCAGAACAGTAAAGCTATCTGCTTGAGCGTCTTCCGGTAAAGTCCAACTGACATAGAGGCGGCTCATCTGTCTGCCGGATTTATCTTTCCAGCCGACCTGATACGCATCAAGGTTGATAACATCAACGGCATCCGGGTCGGTGGTCAACGTCGGGTCTTTTGGCGGGATAGTGTAATTCTCGTCAAAAATTCCGTCGGCGTACTCGATAGCTGTTATGGTATATTCCAGGTCCTTGCTGCGAGTAATGCCGGTAACAGTAAACGGTTTGACAAAGCTCTCAACCTTGCCAAGGCTAAACAAATCGCCATCCTCAGCGTTGATTTTGTTACCGGCAGCCACGGCCTTGACCTCACCGTATGCGCCAGACAAAGACGTTAAGCTGTAGGTGGTCAGGGTGTTATCCTCGCTGCTGCGTATCATGAGAGCGTATTGGTCAGCGCTCATGGTAATCTCATCCGGATCAATAGGCAGGATAACGCTGCCATCATCGAGCGCCTCCAGCACGCGGCCGGAAATGGACCATTGCGGTACATCATGGGCAACTTGGATGACATCACCCACCATGCAGCCGATTGCCTCGACATCAGCTTTAAAGCTGATTGTCTTGGTCAATAACCGATTACAATAGAGCTGGTATTTGCCCTCACGGTATGCCTGCTCATAGCTGGTTATGCCATGCATAGCTATCTGCGTAGGCTGGTTGGGTATATCAATGGTATCGTAATCATCAGAGTAAATTGTGAGAGTGGTTTTTTCATACTCCTTTTCCGCGTCAACATAGGTCAACTCGATGCTGTCTGCCCTCTCATCAGTCGAGAGGTAGGACAGACTGAAGCTCCCCTGCACAATGTTTCCCATCGTAAAAAGCTGCACAGGCTGAGTAGCGTGGTCATAGATACAGCCAAATTTTGTGCCAAACTGCACAACCATGCCGCGGCCAACAGGGGCAATGTCTTGGTTAACGATTGTCCAAAAATCTTTGAGCGTAGTCACCTCAAGATTGATTTTGAGATTGAGTCTGTCGCAGTTATCGGCCCATTGCTTAAATTGGTCATAGAGCATCAATTCTTTGGGCACGCCTTTATACTCGTAGACATACTCATGGTTATTGATATCCATGAGGCGCTCAGCTCCATGGATAAAATCATATGCTGCCCACGCTGGGTTATTGGCTGCCTTTGTCTCATAGGCCTGCGTGGTAGGATTCCACGCATAGATAATAGAGCGCTCTTTGATAAATTCCAGCTGTGGCTGACCGCCGCTTAGCTGGTCGGTCGCCTTTGCTTTGATACCTAAAAGAGCCACACCCGGATAACAAAAATCATCATAGATAACGCTGTTGAGCTGCGTCCACCAGATACGCACGGCATCACGGCTGCTGCTAACATCGGCGCTGCGGTCGGTAACCGTTACCCTCACCTTATATTGCCCTGCAGGTAGGTGGTCGACCCTAAATTGACGGCGGACGTTGCCAGCTTTAGCGCCGCTGATGCGGTTTTCAGAGTCCGCCATTTCAATGGTATATAAGCCCTTGGATGCAGCCAGCAGCTTGGCTTTGTCAAACCTAAAACCATAGATATCAATCGTGCCGGTATCGCCTTTGGTAAGGATAACGCTCTCGCCATTGCCGCCAAACACCTTGTCTCTGACACGTACGCGTATCTTGTTATCAATGTACTCATCGTTGCTCTCGTTATATACCGACGAGATGATTACTCTATAACGGTCGTTTTTGCGAGCCGGATTAACCAAAACAGCTCCAAGCGCGTTGTTTTTAGCGTATTTACCTGCCTGTACAAAGGTTGTCCAATCATCGGAGCCTACAAGCGCATATTGTGCCTGGATATCTACCCAAGCTGTGCCCAGAGAGCCGTTATCGTTGGCATGATATAGGCCATTTTGGCATTCCACCTCAATGATGATGCCCTCAGTGCTGTTGCCCTCCAGCTGGTCGGTGCGCCACTCTTTGTTGGCGATTTCATAGGCCACCGATTTTGACAGGATAGTGTCATTAAAATTCTGGATAACATCCTGATCGTTGGTACCGCTGCGTACATCAAGAGTAACATCCTGATAGTTTTCCACGGGATTACTGTTGAGCTTGATATCAGATATAGAGAGTTCGCCCTCGCCTGCAGCAACGAGCCAGTTAAAATACTGGTCATTGCCGTTATTACTGGTAAATTTCATGATAGATTGGCCGCCGCTCTTGACCTTGCCGTAGGTAATGGAGATGCCATTGCCCTGGCCGTCCATGGTACATACGCCAGCCCAGCTGTAGGTCGGGTCCTCTTTATCGCCGTATTTGCCAGCGTCTATTTTTGGGGCAAAAAAGCGGCTTACTAAGCTGTTGCCTAAAAACATGACGGCTGCAGCGCCGATGTAGGATGCAGCTGTCCATGCTGCTGTACCACCAAAAAACGCACCACCGGCAATGACATTGCCCACACCCATAGCCACAACAGACAGAGCAATAACAGCGATAAGGCCTAGGATGGATTTGCCGCCTTTAGCTACCCTTGGCATAACAACAATCACGCTATCACGTTTAACAGGTAGCTTGCTGATATCCTCAACAACAGCATCAACCTTGCGGCCGTCAATTTGTATCCACGCTTCCTGATTCGGGAGCTGCTTGGTAAACTCCTCAGTATAAAAATTCAGAGGCCTGTCTGCGGCCTCTGATAACTTAATAACGCGGTCGCGGGCAGGGCTAAACGGGTTTTTTACAAATATGACTTTAACCACTTAACCTACCTCCTAACCGATAAATTTGTAAATGCCAACTACCTGTTTATTCCAGGGCGGGGCCGTGATGGAGCTGACGCACACGCCGATGCGCTCACGTGTATGGATAAACTTGCCGTCGCCGATGTAAACGCCGGTATGGTTGACGCAGCCGGGCGGCGCGTTAAAACGCAGGCCTACCAGCGCCGGTACAGGTATCGGCTCACCATGCTTATAATCAACCTCCTGCCATCTGCCGTTGGCAACAGCACCGCGATAGATAGCGTTGATTTTGGCTTTGTCGTCCACACAACACCAATACTCGCCGATATCCTTGCCGTATCTAGCAAAAATCTCCTTGGTAAGACCATAGCAGTCATAGCCTGCCTTGCTCCGGCCGTCCTGCACAAACGGCGTACCAATCAAATCACTATAATCAATCATACATATACGCCTCCTTGCGGGATACCGGGGAATGCCCCAAAGCGCTTACTGTTACCACGCTCACGGCAATCAGCTAACGTGTGGTTGCATGTCGCTAGGCTGCTCGTACAGCCGCAGCGCACACCCTTATATTTAAATGGGCAGGTGTTTTTGAGATATCTGCGCCACGGGCGGCGGCTCTTTGTGCTGTACGCATTGCCTAGGCTAAAGCTCACCTTGCTCTCGGTAACCGTGGTCGACTTGACGCTAAAATACTCCTCAAAGTCAGGCTCCGTTGCTGTCAAATCATCACTACGCACACAGCGCAGGATAACTTTGCTGCCAGCGCCGCCACCGCCTTGGTTGAGGTAATACTCTAAATCTCGGGTGCTGTTATCGACATCAATGGTGATGTTAGACAGCGTGCCCTTGTTATCGTCCTTACGGTCAGACAAGGTAAACGGAAACGCCTGCCACAGCTGATTACGCCAATAGATATCCTCATTGTTACGGACAAGATAGATATGCTCTGCCTCGCCCGGAATGATGATTTCCAGCAGCGCCAGATATGCACCATCGCCGTCAATCTTGTTGGCGCAGGCGACAGCTGCGCTTGATAATGTTACGCCCATTGCCTACACCTCCTGCAGCTTGACTGTTACCTGCCAATAGCTTTTGACTTTGAGGCTAAATTTAGGCATTTCGCTAAATCTGACCTCAATTTGCTTTCCGCTGGACGGATGTGTCCAGTTAAAAATCTTAGATCCGTTTTTGGTGGTAATCCTCAAAAATGTTTCCAGAGCCTGTTTCTGGTCCTCCGGCATAGAGGACCAGCTCAGCTCATAGGTCATGCGGTTACGCGTAAAGCGTGGCCGCGTTTTTATTGTGCCGTCCTCCATCGTGGAGCGGATAACTGCATCCTCCGGCGTTTCCACCAGCGGATACTCAGGCTCAATTATAGAGGACGGCCATGTTAATGCTGTTGCCATATTATGCCAATGCTCCTTTCAAAATGTTGTTGATGCCACCGTCATTGTTGCTGACAGCCTCCAACACCACATTGATAACCATATCTTTGAGATTAAATCGCGTGCTAGCGGATGTAGCTTTGACCTGCTGGCCAGATTTGTTCTCAATGATAACTTTTACGTTATTAGGGCTGCTGTTGCTGTTTAAAGCTTTAGCAGTCTGCTCCGCCGTATAGACACGGCCTGGCTGACTGAAGTTGACCAGCTCAGGACCACGCTCGCCGACTACCGCCCAGCCATCGGCCAAGCCGCCTTTGGCGTGGAACGATACAGGCGACCACCCCGACATATCCGTATACATCTTAACATCACCGATGCCGCCGGATGTGCCGCCCATGCCAAACATGCCCATGATTGATTTCATGATGAGGCCCTGCATGATAACTTTCATCATGGTATTCATGATGCTGTTGGCGAGGTTTTTAAATAAATCGTCAAACCGCTCACCGATTGACTTGCTTTCGGTCAACATGTTCTGGCCAAAGCTCGTAAAGCTGTCCAGGATATCGTCGATGCCTGACTGGATGGTTGCGCGCTGGTCATAGGTTTTGTTCCGGATATAATCCAGAGCATCTTCCCACGCCGTTTTATAGTCGGCGGCTGTGGCGCTCTCCATATCCTGCACGGCATTGGAATACTCCTGCATAATCTGCAGACGCTGCTCAGTGTTGAGCTGCTGGCTGCTTAAAATCTGCTGGAGCTTATCCTGATAGCTGGTCAGCTCCTCACGGCGCAGGTTATCAGCCTCTTGAGCAGTAAGCTGATGAGCATCCTGCTCAGCCTGTATCATGTCCATACGCTGCTGATGAGCTTTGATTGTCTGGTCATTATTGGCCAAACGTCTTTCAGCCTCAGCATAGGTATCCATGAGCTTTTGAGCTTTCTGGATTTCCTCATCAGATACACCAGCCTTAGCAGCGTTTTCGAGCTTTGACTTCATTTTGGTTAATTCTTCGTCCAGTTTAGCTGCAGCAACGACCGATGCTTCGGCGGTATCCTCTAAGATTTTGCGATTAAGCTCTGCCTGCAGGTCATGGACGTTGCCAAGCTCTTTCTGGAGCTTCTGTGCTGCGCGTTCCGCTGCACGTTCCGCTTGGCGTGCCGTAGCTGCAGCACCTTTGCTTTTGCCGGTATCAGCCCAGCCACCAAAATCTTTAGGCTGGATTGAGCTAATATCCGGCATGGAGTTATCAAGCGGCTTGTCTTTTTCCGGCTCGCTGCTCTTGCCAGCGTTGGGATTGCCAAAATAGCGCCTCTTGGCCTCATCCCAACTGATGCCGTGAGTGAGAGCGTACGCGCCTGCGGCTGCAACGCCTACACCAGCACCGATAGCAACGGCAGCACCTCCAATAGACAGCATCCCTGCTGCAGCTTTGGCAGCAGCTACCTCCTTATAAGCATCACGTAGCTTGCTGAGAGCGGTAATCATCATGCTTACGCCCTCAATAGCCATACCCGCCATGGTCAGATAACGGCCTGTGCTGTATGCCCAGCTGTCAGTATCGTCAGTAACGCTTTGCAGGACAATGCCCACAGCAGTAAGAGCACCGCCGGTATAACCTGCCCATTCCGTGAGCTTGGCCAGCTTATTGCTTTGCTGCTTGGCAGCATCGGCTGCGACTACATGTTGTTCCTGCAGGTCAAGGACCTTGGCTGTAAGCTCACTATTGCCTTTCAGCGCCATTTGTGCTGCTTGGTATTGAAGCTTGGCTGCCTGCTGAGCGGATAAGCCTAATCGCTCGTAATATTGAGCAGCCATCTTAAGCTTGATAGCTAACGTACCTTGATTATCCCCAATCAATTTGGAGTAGGCGTTTTGCACAGTTTGGGTTTCTTTGAGCGCTCGCTGCTTTTTGTTTTCCTCCTGCATCACTACCTGCGCAGCTCTCTGTGCAGCACCTATCTCGGTTTGATAAGTGGCCTGAGCGCTGGCAGCGTATTGCGCAAAATGAGATGTGTTAAAATTCTGGGTAAATTTAAAGGCTTTCCATGCAACAAATGCTGCCGTGATTTTGCCGGCATTATCCAGCACAACACCTAAGGCTGTTCCGAGCGCTTCGACAGCAGGGACAACAACAGGAGCAATGATATCAGCCATGGCCTTAAAATCATCGACCATGTTGGCGATATGCTCGCCTGCCGTCTGCAGATTTTTGGCCAAATCCTCATTGATGCTCAGGTCGCTGTTAAATAGCACCCCCGATGCCTGCTGCATCAGCTCCTTGTACTTTTGCTGTACAGGCTCAACGGCTACGCTCATCGCGCGGGAGAGGCCCTCTTTTAACTGATCTTCCATGCCGGCGATGGTCTTAGGGGTTTCTTTAGCCGCACGTCCAAATCCTTGCAAGCGCTCCATTAAAAATTTATACAGGCCATCACTGCTGTTTTTGGCTGCCGTGATATCAGCATCAGTCAAGCCCAAGGCTGTTGCCAGAGTGCTGCTCGCAGGTCTGATACCGCCCTGCACGAGGTCACGCAGCTCCTGTATGAGCTGAGGTCCGTTAAGGCCTAAGGATTTTACAGCATTTACGCCGGTAGTGGTCAGTTTCTGGATTTCTTCAATCTTCATGCCTGCACCGAGGCCGGGGCCTAACAGCGCACGGAATGTATCAACAAGCTCCTCGGATGTAGCTGCGGTTTTCAGAGCATCCTCGTTCAGACCTTTGATAATTCCCTGAGAAGCCTTTAGTGCCTGATTCCATTCCATGTTTTTGCCGTTGAGGGTGGTCATAGAGGTTAAGATGCCCGCCATACCGATGGCGTTTGTCTCCATCGCCTTATTAAATTGCAGGCCAGCGCTCACCAGCTTGGAAATGCTGTCGCTAAGCGCTGTAAAACCAAACGCGCCGGCAGCAATCTGAGCACCAACAGCGGTAAAGCTTTTAAGACTGCCGGCAAGATTGCCGACAGCTTTGTTTGTAGAGTTGGCCTCGCCCTCAATCTTGCGCAGAGGTCCGCTCATTGCGTCGGTCAGTGTTATTTTTACCCTTGTTTCCGTGACTTTAGCCATTTACGGATGCCTCCTTTTGGTTGAGATATTTTAGATCAATATCCTCAAGCATACGCAGCTGCTTAATTACGCACTTATTAAGAGTTATGCCGCTCATACGGCAGATACTCTCAATGCCCGGCCAGTCATAGCTGATGCAGTACATTCCAGCCATGCTGGCAACATAATTACGGCAATTACTTGTAAGCTCTCGGATGTGCATAGCCTGCGAGTTGCCCGGCATAACGTCAGGCGGCCTGTACTCGCAGGTTCTGCAATCAAAGTCAGGGTTTATTTTGCGGCAGTCTTTGCAATATCCGCTGCGCTCGTACTGCCAACGGACGCAGTCCTCAAGTTTTTTATCTCGTCCTCATGGACAATGCCGCTCAGCTCCATGGTGCGGGCAAAAACCGCGCTCACATCACCAACGGTCATACGCTCAACAGGAGCATCCGGATAAATGTTGTGCATAACATAATTGAGATTCAGGCGGCCTAAGCCGGTTTTGTCATCTGGGTGCTTAGATTGATACTCTTTCTGGAGGTCTTCCAGCTTGCAGTATTCGGCAAAATTCATGCCGCGGCACTCTAAGATATATTCTTCACTCATTCTTTTCCCTCCAATCAGTAAGCAGCGTTTTTGTTGGTCAAGGTCACCACAACAGCGCTGGCGTTGGCATCGTCTTGATAGTAAGCGTTATAGCTCAGGCTTTGTTTGATACCGCCGGGGCCATCAATACCGGGAGAGGTGCGGGCAAATTTGATTTCCGGCAGTAAGATGCTCAACGCAAAATCACCGGTAGAAATAACCACTTCAGCGCTGGTTTCGGTGCTGGCCTCAGCCATGGCGATATACTCCTTAGAGTCAAAAAACGCCTCAATGGTGCCGGAAACAGATGCCAGTCCCTCGCAGATGGCCTCGCGGAAGCCATTGCCACCGATGCAGTAAGACTCGCCATCCAAGCCAAAGTCAATGTCCATGCCAAAGCTAGTGATTTTACCTTTTACGGTGCCGCCAATCTTAACCTTTGCCTGGAAATTCTGGGCACGGTTCAGGACAGCTTCCACCGGTGTGGTTGCCATAGAAGTGGTGGTAATTTCCTCCTTACCGCCCATCACACTGATGGTCGCGGTCAGCTCGCCGTCACCACCTACAGAGAGGGACAGCTTGCTTACCTTGCAGCCATGCTCCTTGATATAGGTATTGATGCCCGGAAAAGCTTTTTCAATGGTCAAGGACGGTTGGGAGTCCTTGATTTTAAAGATATGTTTGTAGTTAGTGGTTTCGCCGACATTTGCGCTGGTCGGGTCGCCGAACGCAGCCTTGAGCCAATAGCCAAAAGCGGTATAATCTACCGGCACAACGATGTCACCGGATACATCATTGTTGCCCAAGATAGGCTCTACAGGAGAGCGATTGCCGCGGATGGTAGACGGAGCGGTGCTATTTTGAGAGCTTGCCACGCCGTTGGTGTTAAAAGGCATCCTGATGGATTTTGTTGCTGCGTCGGTCGGAGTTACGCCGTAAGCAGTCTCAAAGGCAATCAGGGTGCTGGTTTTGGAGCCTACGCCCCACGGGCAGGTATTTGCCATAAAAATCAATCCTCCTTAGTTAAAAGTGGTTTTGTCCGCCAATGGAAATATCTAACGTCCATACAGCGGTTAGGAATCCCTCCCAGTGCCGGGAGTTGTTGCCAGGAAGCCCCGGCATGAGCTGCTCCACGGCGGTAGGAGGCTGACAGCCGCCTTTATACCGGTAGAGAGCATCCTGTAGCAGTGTCAGCATCTCGCTAGTTCGTTGCTGCCCTGCGTAGACAATTACGTCTGGTTGGAGCTCAGCGTTTTCCTCGTCAACATCAAGACCGAGGGAAAAAACGCACTCATAAGACGCCGTATTGATGGCAGCGCCCTCGGCTTTACCAAAATCATGAATAAACAGATATGGTGCGTTGATATCTTGAGGCATATAAGCCTCAGGCGGGCCGACAATGATGGTGAGAGTTTTGCCAAAATGCATATCGCAATAACGGGCAAGCTCCTGATCAGCAGCTATATGTGCTGCGAGCTTTGCTCCAATAGAACATAAATCCTCATTTTGGAGATAGTTAACTAAACTCATGTGTATACCTCATATTTGCGCCTTTTGCCAGCTGTGCGGGCATAGCCGCCGTTTTCCATGTAGCTCGCAACCTTATTTTGGATGTAGCTGCCAAGCTGCGGATGGATAATCTCCATAGCAGGCTCAAAGATTGGACGTGCAGGTACATCTATCTGCTTTTTACGCTCGGATAGCGGCACGCCTCTCGATGCAAAAAAACTCTGCAATCGTGGCGTTACTTGACGCCTTGCGCCAAACTCCTGTATCTTGCCCTCTCTGGCAGCCGTGGAGCTTGTCCAGCCTATTGCAACAGATTTAGAGGCAGGATTATAAGCGTAGCCGATGGCGCGCTTTAATTTGCCGAGCCAACCTTTAGGAGCTTTATTGTCCAGCTTACGACGGATTTTAAGCGGGACGCGGTCGGCCCACCTGCTTGGTAAGGTGCTGGTACTCAGCTTTTTGACGTTGCTTTGCACATACCATCCTATTGATTTGGTTAAGCTGGCAATCATTTTAGGATTATTGGCCAAATAGCTTTTGATGAGCGGCGTCACCTCGTCGCGGATATCTACAGTAATCATCTGTTAAGATACCCCCTCTCATCACATGTCACCTTAACGGTAACACTGCCCCCGAGAGAGTCGATAAGCTCAATGCCTGCCACGTAATATTTTTTGTTGTCATATACGATGATGTCGCCACGCTTGGGGTTGGGGACATCATCGGTTTTGACAGTAAAATACCCGCTGCCGCTGACAGCTACAGTGTTGCTGAGGCGGTTAAAGCCGCCTCGTGACTTCTGCAGTTCATTTTCCCCGACCTCTACAATGGCTGAAATTTCTACGCCGTTATAGCTGATAGTTTCTGCCAGCAGCGCCGTGTCAAAGGTCGCGTTTTGGATTACTTGTTTGATATACTGGTTCATTTTTTTGCCTCTTTCGACAAAAAATAGGGACGGCTTGCGAGCCGCCCCTTAATTATCAGCCCGCTGCAGCAACGCCTACGTTAATAGCTACAAGAGCACGAGTGTCGGAGCTGCCAGCTGCAGCCCAGCAGGTGCCGATAAAGGTGTTAGTGCCTTTGGTGGCGGTAACTTTGCCGTCAGTGGTCAGATACACAGCAGCGCCTTGAGCGATAGCGCCGGTAGACTCTACCTCAAACACGCCACGCATAGTCAGAGCGATAATATCATCTTTGAGACCGCCTGCCTCAGCCACACCGACCAAACCGCCTGCCAGCTTGATGATGTCGCCGGGAGCAACGGCCGCGGTGCATTTGTAGTCAATTTTGTCGCCATTACGGCGGAAAATAGCGTTTTCTTTAGCCATTTAAATCACCTCTCCTTATTTGCCAGCGTTTTTAACAACGCCCAGAGTAGACAGCGCCTTAACGCCAAAATCATGGTAAATGCGGTATTTCCAACCGAGAGTATCAAAGGATACCTGGCTCTCAACAATCGGAGTTTGGTTGCCGTTCAGGAAGTTAACCTGTACGCCGTAGCCATATTGGGGAGCGGCAGCAAGATACCAAGCATCAGTGCTCAGTGCATCCAGTTCGGGATCAGAGATAATCTCAAACGCATTGGCAAACGGATTGTTTACGCCGGAATGGGAAGCACTCGGGTCAGCTGCAGAATGCAGGAGCTGAGCTGCGGTAACAGCCTGAGCCACCGGGACGAGCAGATATTTAGGCATGATGCGCAGGAAATTGCCTTTTTTGTCTTTAGCTTTACGCAATTTTTCCATCGCTTCAGCTAAGGACGCTACGCTGATAGCGCCTGCGGTGCCGGTATTGCTGGCATTAAAGGTTGCGCCTGCCAGTGCTTTATAAGCCTGAGCGTTGATGTACGCAGCCATGCGGCTGGAAACGATACGAGGAATTTCAGTCAGCACACGCATATCGTCATTAATAAATGCCTGACGGGTGTAGCTATAGGAACGGCCGTAGGTGTCCAGACGCACGGATTCTTTGCTCTCAGACAGGTTCATGTCGGTAAATTCGCCATTCTCGGGGATGAGCTTCGGTTCAGCTTCAGCGCCGATTTCGACGATATTGGCCGGGCGGAAGTCATTCAGGGTGCCGATATGCGCCCAAGCCTGATAGGTGGTATTGGCGGCATCATAGCCGTCTTTGATAGCGTATTTTACAACGTCCTGCAGGACAATCGGCAGGCCACCGGTAGTCATGGCACGCTTAAACAGCTCAGTATCATCCATGGTGTAAGCGTTGCTCGCACCGGCACGGGTCAACATATCAACAGCCATGTTACGCATGGACATATGACGCAGGCGGTCAGCACCGTCATGCGGTTTAGCTACATTTACGCCGTGACGCATCAGGATTGCATCGGTGTATACAGCGCGCATCTCATTAGCGCGGTCCTCGCCTACCTCGGTTCTGTTGCTCGGTACGGCTTTGTTACGGGCTTCCAAGATGCCCAGCATCTCGCGGTTAATGGTTTCCATGTCTTGACCACCATCAACCCATTTCTGACGTTGTTCCGCGTCAACGTCAAATTTGCGGCACAGGCCATCAATGGCTGCACAGCGTTCACGTTCTGCTTTGATAGCAGCGGAGCGGATTTCTGCTTCGGTCGGAGCAGTTTTTTCCTTTTCTTCCATGTTGTCGACCTCTCTTTCTTTCGCTGGAGCTTCATGCTGCTCCACCACGTTGTCAGCGTCAAAAGCGAGGGAGCGCCCTACGCCAACAGTTCCATCAGCAGGCACAGTTACGATGCTGATTTCAAATACCTCCCACCTGATTGCAATCCAAGCGGGTCCCTCTATGCCATCAACAGTAGTTTCGCCTTTTTCTAAGACTTGCCACTGTTTGACGCGATAACCTACAGACACGCCATTCAAAAATCCGTCACGTACAAGGCCCATGATTTCCTCGGCCTTTTCGGTGGTCGCAAATTCGATGGTCGCTTTAGCGCGATTGCCCTCGGTCCAAATCTTGATGGGTTTTCCCACAACAATATCTCTGTTATGGTTATACAAGATTGGCATAACGCCATCATCAAAACGCTGTTTGTCCATGGCCTCATCGTTACAGCGCAAAATTTCTTTGTCGCCCCAGCAATTAACACAAGGGGTTTCACTGGCAAACGATAAGGTTACCGTTCTGGATGCTTCGTCAAAGCCCTCCAGCTTGGCGCTGCGCTGACGTGGCATGTTCATGCGTTTCTGGATATCATCATTCTTCTGATTTTCTTCCATCGCCATCATCACCTTTCACAGTTACCGGAGCTTCGCTCACCAAGCCAAGCTCCTTAGTTTTTTCTCTTTCAAGGGCAAGCTGGGCGACTTCTTCTTCCCAATCCTTACCTTTTTTTGCGTAAATGTCCTTGAGCGTGGTCTGACCGGTAGCCAGCATCACCTGATTAGCCTGAGCCTCTTTCAGCGGGTCAATCCACGGCAGGCCTTGGCCGATAAATTCATGCTTAAGGTATTTTTGCCTGTTAGTCATAAAATCCTTAGGAGCATTTTTGAGTTTTCCGGCAAGGTAGGCCGCGGTGACAACATCTTCCAGCACAAAATCCAGAAAATGCTCAATGATGTAATTTTGCTCATCGGCAAAAGTCTTCCAATCTTCGAGCAGGTTCTGACGGGCGCTGGAGTAATTTACCTTGCTAACATCCCTTGTCATCATCTCATAGGAGAGATTGTGGCCAGCGCCGATGCGACGGCTTACAGCAAGGTTATAATCATTAAGCTCAGAGCTTTGGCCAGACGGCACGATGCTGCGCACATCCTGCCCTGGCTCCAAATATTTGATTGAGCCTGAGTCAATGCGCGTTCCGGCAGGCTTGCCGTTGCTGTCCTTTTCTCCCTTGGGAGCTAAGGAACGGCCAAAAGTTGAGCCAGCATCTTTTTGAGTCGTGATAAATACCGCAATGGCAGCGTTAATTTTTTGTTTAAACGCTACGGCGTCAAAAAACTCCTCAAGATCATGCACATCATCCAGCGCTCGTGTCAGCGGTGAGATTTCCCTCACTTCACTCGGTCTGGAGGTGGTCGACAAATAAAACACTCTGTCAGCCTTAACAGTTTCGATTTCCGCAACAGTTGTGATGTCGGCTGTGGCCTGCTCAATATAGTAATTAAGCGGCTTGCCGTATTTGTTTACTTCAATGCCGCCGATAATGGCGTTTCCGGCAGGCGATTTGACCTCGCCGGGGCCTTTGAGGTTATCAACCTCGATGAGCTGCAGCCTGTACGGTATATCGCTGCTCTTGTCAGTCACTTTCAGCGCCAATATGCCGCCGTCGACGATGCGACGGCGAACAATCAGCTTTAAAATTTCCGTCAGACAAAATCTGCCGGTCACATCACAGTTGCCGGGACGGCTCCAATCAGCCCATAGCGCTTCAATCGCATTATTCCAGTCCTGGTTATCGGTCCGCAGCTGCAGATTAAAGCCTTTTCCGACAACGTTACGCTCGAAAGCGTTGATGATGCTGTTAATTAATTCACTGTTCCGCTCAAGGTGGCGGGCTTTCGCCCTCGCCATATCACGGTTGGGGGCGTTTAAGGCCTCGCCTTTTCCGTCTACGGGCACCCAGTCAGCGCTATTACGCCATTTTGGCACAGCCTCATAAGCTGCAGCCAGACGCATTTGCGCACGATAAGCACGTCTTTCCGCACCCCATCGCGGCGACAGCACGCTGATAGCCTGGTCAATCCCATTTTCCAGACGTTCCATAAAGGTGGGGTTTCTTTGATTTTTGGACATATCCTCAACCCCTCCCATAAAATGACATCTTTGTGCCCCAGCTTTCGCCGGAGCTGCCATAGCTCTGAGCATCAGCAAGCTCTTTTTCTATGGCTGCGCGTTCTTCGCGCAGAGCCGCAAGGTTGGCATGCTCCACTCTGCCGTTACGCGTCTGGACCATCTGGCCTGTACGCATAATATTGCTGATAGCAGCATCAACCTCAACCCGGCGGCGCTCTAATTCCTCAATAGTCGCCATAGCGCCCTCCTAAATCGTAAATCCCGGCTCCGGCAAGACTGTTTCTTCCGGAGCATCGGCTTCCATCGGCGTATCGTCGATAATAACATCCTGCAGCGCCCTCATGTTGACCAAATCAGCAACAGCAAAGGAGTAGACGGAGCAGTCCCACAGATGGTTCTGTTTGGCGCTGGTCTTCGGTTTCCACGTTTCGCGACCTTTGTCATCCATTACCCTATGCTCTGAGGTGATTTGCTCAGCATACTCTAAATCGCAATCAGCGTTGAGCATCCAGCTGCCGCGGCCTATTGGCATTTCAAGTCGCTGGGCAATTTCGTTTTTATATTGGTCGGTGTTAACAATCCATAGCTGCAGCGGCGTTCTGCCCGGCATCCTCGGCTCGATGTTGGTTGGGCGCAAGTATGCGGCCATGTGGACGGATGAGCCCTTGACTGGGAACGCTACGCCCTGATGTTTCCAGCAGTAATCGTAGACCTCCTCGGTCCGGAACCCTGTATCAATTCCATAAATGCAGACCTGATACTGTGACTTTCCATCCTCTCCGGTCCAGATTGTATCCATAACCTTTTCCAGCTCGTCCCAACCAATACATTTACCATAGGCAAGGCGCTGGGACGTTATGCCCGGTCCCCAGCAGTCAATCTGCCAATAGAGATAACCTTTTTGGACATCGACGCCGCCGGTAAGCAGCTGACACCAATCCGGCACAACATACATAGGACAGTCAGTTTTATGCTTCAGGACGATATCGGCTTCCATGACAGCCGATTTGCTCTCCCATGGTTCACCAAGCCATGAGTTGACAAAGTTCATGAGCAGCAGCGGGTCGTTTTTAGATCTGATAAATTCCGCTGCCATCTTGCCAAAGGATACCCACGGACTATAAAGGGAGTTGAGCGCATACGCTACGCTGCGCGGCTGGCCCTCACATTCGTTGGTCGGCAGCCATCGCCCTTTATTAAGCATGTCTGGCTTATCCTTATCGGTAATAACGCCTTTACAGTAACAACACTCATAATGTGTGTTGTGTTCAACAACAGTCGCAGGCTGATGAGCGTCAAATTTGACGTATTTCCATTTAAACGGCTGCATTTTTCCGCAATGCGGACAAGGGACGTTATATTCATAGCGCACGTCTGCAGCTTCATAGAGCTGGTAGATGTGGCCTGTCTTCAGAGTCGGAGTCGACCAGAAAAACATCTTCTTCTTGCCTGACCAGTTCTTAGTTCTTTCTTCCGCCAGCTTCAGCGGGGACGCTTCTTTGCCGGACATCTTCGGGAATTTGTCGATTTCGTCCAGCACGATTACCGGAACGGACCACGAAGCGAGGTCGGTCGGAGATTGAGCGCTGCCGAATTTACAGAAACCGCCAGCATAACGCAGCATGGCATTCTTGCTGTTAGTTGCCTCGAATTTGCCATGAAAGCATTCGTTGCTGGTGAGCACCTTTTGCAATCTGTCCTGCGAAAAATCTTCCAGCGCGTCCTTATTCGGCAGGACGTACATAACACGGCAGGGAGCTTGGGAGATGATATAGCCCAAGATGTTGATGCCGCATTCTGTTCCGCCTACCTGCGTAGGCTTCAGGAATGTTATCTGCTCAATGCCATCTTTATTGAGGCTGTCCATGATATCGACCAGATAAGGTACGATTTCATTTCGCCACGGACCAGGGCGGGATGTCTCGTTGGCTCCCATGTAGCGGTATTTCGCCGCCCACTCTGATACCCTCATCGGGTCTTCAGGTTTCAAGGCAAGGAGTGCGTTATTTAGGACGTTTTCGAGGACGTCCAACTGGATTCTTGTTAAGGCGTCCTGTTCGCTCTCGCAGCTTGCCTCTGTTATCGGCTGCTTCTTTGAGAGCTGCTCTGATGTATCCATCAATCAACCTCCTTACCTGTGGAGCCATCTCGGGATATTGGCTGTACATCTCTGACATGATGTGGTCACCCACGGTAATCAGCGATGCTTTCAGGTTATCAAATATCTCGGTTAGCTCTTTTTCTACCAGTACGGCGCTGAGCAGCTGGCCACGCTTTAGCTGCAGCTCCTGTTCTACCAGCGCTGCCCTTGCCAGCTTCAGGCGCTTATCGGCATCAAGCTTTTCAGCCATAATTGATACGCCGCCGTCAGCTCCCTCGCCGGCATAACGCCAAGCGATTACGGCTTGGATGTCATACCAGCCGCGGCATTCTTTTGGACAGCCTCTTTTCGCCCATTTTGCCAACGTTTCGCCGCTGACATTGAAGACATGGGCTGTCTGCGACGAGCTGAGTAATACGCGGCCATCCGTCGAGAGCTTCGCCCAGGCGTTTACAGTGTCCGCCATATCATCACCTCGTTTTCAAAAATTTTTACAAAAGTTTCACCGCGGGGATGCCCGACCACTGCTCTCCCCCACCCCTCGGGGAAGTACCTTGAGTGAGTGGGAACAGCATTGTCCCAACTCCTAGTAATATTATCCCAAACAAAGCAGCTGCTCTCTACCCGTTTAGCGCGCGAAACTCTCATGTTTCTTCCAACTTCTGGGCAAAAGAAAAAGCTGGAGGGTGTTAACCTCCAGCCTGTGTGTCATAAGTCCATGCCTAGCTTCTGAGCGACATGTCTGTATATCTGCCCTATGCGTCTATATAATGTGCTCGTGCTGATGTTGAGCCGTTGAGCAATAGCTGCGTCTGTTGGCCGTGGCTTCTGACTCCAAAACTTGAGCCTGAGCACAGCGCGCTGCTCCTCATCCATGTCCTGATCGGCTGCAGCAATAGCATCTGTTATCCTACGTAGCCAACGCAGCCGGTCCTGCAGATACATCCGCTCCTCCGATGTATAATCATCGGCGTAAGCAGGGAACATGGTTATCTCATCTAGCTTTCGACAAATTCTGCCAATCTCATTTCGGGAACGCTGATAATTTAAAAGCTCAGCGTGTATGTATGCTTTTGTGCCTCGCCTCATTTACCAGCGTCCTCCTAATTAGAATAATCTCATTGTACGAGTCAAGAATGGATGGATATCCTCCAAGCTCCGGCACAAGATGTACGTGCCTCCATGCTGCTCAATGTCATGTTGGAATAGCTTTTGTTTCTCGCTTTGATATCCACGCGGCGTCTTAATCTCGATATAGATTGTACGCCCACCCTTGATTGCCGTCAAATCAGACAAGCCGGGATGAGAGCCTAAGCCCTGCTGGTGGCGGATGACATACCAGCCATCCATGCGCAAAGCTTCTCTCACCTGATTCTGGATAATTGTTTCTGGATTCTTTTTTTGTAAACGTGTCATTGCTCTCTGCCCCTCTTTGATAACATCCAGTCCTCGCCGTCTTTGAAAAACTTCTCGGCCAGCCTTTGATATTCTGCCCAGATTGTTCTGCGTCTACATTTACTGCAGACGATACGATAAAGTGTTATACCCTTAAAACGAGTCGTCTCGACTTTTGCTTCATGCCTGCAGCTCATTCTTTCAACTCCTTTTGCATTGTTTCAATTCTTTTTACCCAGCGCGCCCACTTATGGTTATCGGTAACCGTTTCATCCAGCAGTTCGAAAACATTGTAGCCACACACGATGAGGCATGCCAAAACATCCATGCTCTCCTCTTTTAAATCAGCTTCAGCCTGCACTACGCTTACCGGCGTGGGGTTATTGCTTAAGCCTTTAGCACGGATGAGCTTTAAAGCAGCTTTGCTAAGCTCGCTGCATTCCTCGGCCAGCTGTTCCAACTTGTCCCGCTCGCTGAGATTGCGCTGGATATAAATTGCGTTGTGTAAAACAGACATCATAACAACACCGCACCCTCTTTTACCTCGACAATCTCGACTTTGACCAGATAATCACTGATATAGTCGCCAGCGATGTCAATAATCGCACCATTATCCAAAAATACATTGAGGCTGTCAAGGTCATCGTTGTAACTCAGGCGTTTAATGCCCTCCAATTTAATGTCGATAAATTCGCCAAAATCGTCCAGATCGCTCACCCAATCGGAGCCCAGAACGCCACTGTTCTGCAAAGCTTCCAAGCCTACGTGCCCTTCGCCTACCGGCAGGCGAACGATAATTTTTGCGTCAGAAACCATATATGTGGCCTCAACAACATGACATTTACCGCTGTCCAGCGCCGGGTTATAAGATTTCAACATTTTTATTCCTCCTTATCTTCAAAAGCGATTGCTTTATTTGCCCACATAACAACTTCTTCGAGCCGTTGTAAGGCGATTTTTCTTTCTCTGCCTTTAGGACACAGTTCGTTAATTCTGTATTCAAGATATCTGGCAGCCACATTTAAATCTCGGATGCGCTTCAACTGTAATTCATCTACTGGTTTGCTATCTAACCTGCTCATTTTGTATCACTCCTTTTATAAAAAGCGGCGGCGTGGGAATTCTTGACATCAGCTATACGGCTTCGCTACGAATATTCATCAATATTCGCAACTAACATCTACTGCCATTCGGCAACCCAGCCGCCGCACCCTAGGGCTAGTTAGCGTTGTTGATTTCTTCTGCCAGCTCGTTCAAGGCCTTTATTGCTTCTTCTTCAGTGTCATGCTCGCTCCACTCAAAATTCTCATTTTCTGTGCAAACATAAACAGAATACGGCTTCATATCCAAGTGTTCGTTAACAATAACTGTTAACTCATTAATTAAGCCAGGTCTCAACCATGTACTTTTCCCAACTTTAATCAGCATTTTTTCTTCACCTCAACTTTTTCAAGGGACTTTTTGTCCCCACGTGCAACTTTTACAAGAGATTTTTGCAACATGTTGCAGTTTTCTCTTTTAATATTTATGCTCACTCATTAAAACATTTCTTGCAGCAGTATCCTCTGCTATTGACATGGAAGTCTTTTATATCATCTATCTCTGCGCCGCAGGTATCGCAAGTAAAATACCAACCGTGGTTTAACCATTCCTCAACAGGAATACTATCAACATCACCGTATTTATCTGCCCAAGGAACACGCTGCACTCTGATGTCCTTGTAATGGATTCCGTTCTCCATGCTAAAATCTTGTTTTGCTTTACCTGCCGTTTCAGCAAATGTTACTTCTTCTGATATATCTTCAATATCGTAGTCTGAAGCGTTGGAGAAACAATACGCTTTAGATTTCATACTCTACCCCCATTTCCGCAGCCACTTTAGTCAAGGCATCTTCTGCTTCTTCCTTTGTGCGGAATACCCAGCCTTTGTCAAGCAAAGCATAAGTGCAAGGTGCTCCTGTCCACCACAACGAGCGAACAACCCACTTACCCCTAAAAATCTCAAAGGTATAATAAGCATCGCCTTTCTTCGGTTTCCACGGCAGTTTGACGATTTCGCATTCTCCCCTCAGCAATGCAAGAAAAGCAACATATACCGAAACAGGCGCAACAGGCATTTTTACATCATCGTTATGCTTAAACATTAGCATCCTGTCGTTGTCGAATTTGTAGAACCATTCCTCGTACCCCTTAATTTTAAACTCTTCGCCCAGCTCCACGCCGAGCATACGAGCGATTTCAGGGATTAAATTTTTAGCCATTGCTATCACTCCTTCTTGCTATCTTCACCTTTGTAAATCAGTTGCAGTGCTTTCATTGTTATGTCGTGCACTGCTGCAATAGCCGATTTGTCACCATACTTGTCACGAATCGACTCGCCCACTGTCTTTATTACAGCCACAATGCAGTCTGCAACCTTTAAAACAGCACCTTGTATCTGTCCTGCTGCTCAGCCGTCCTCGTTGAGATAAGCGAGCACATAATCTACACCGCTTTCATCAAGCAATCTTTTTGCCTGTTCTGCCTTTTTATAGTCAATCATTTTTATCACCTCTCTAATCACGTACTCGCTCCATAATCGCCACGATTAAGCCCATCCATTGAATAATAGCCACCGGGATAAGCGCCACAATCAGCGCAATGCCAAAAATCATCTAACGTCATTACACTTCCTCCTCATCTCCATATGTACTTCATAGTCCACAACGCTCACTCGGAACAGCTGATGTGCTTTACGCAAGCAGTAACGATAATATTTCAGCTTTTGCTGTCTACGCTTTACCATGCCAGCCACAATAAACGCCCGAGCGCAAGCCCCAGCATGACACCCAACACGATGGGTATACCGATAATCAGCAGGAGCATAATAAAATCGATTAAAATATTCAGCGCCTTAATCATTTGTTCCACCACAACTTCTGTCCACAGTTAGGACAGTAATTCGTATTTATGGGTACACCGCCCGACTCATCCGCTATCAGCTCCCCACAACACTGACAATAATAAAGTACATTTCGCTCAAAGAACACTGTCGGTTTCCCGTCATCCTCCCAGAAAAAGCTTAGTTTTCGGGGATGGACAACAATTGCCTTAACCGGCATTGGCTGCTGCAGCTTCAGCGCCTTATCAACATCAATATTATCCACAATTATTCCTCCGGTTCTGGAAGCGCCGTTCCGCACCACGGGCAGAACCAATACTCTGCTTTAGTTCTGATTTTACATTCGGGGCAAACGACTCTTTCTGGCTGACGCCGTTTACGAAGTTCTGAATCTATCTTGCTTGGTGATCTGCCTGTAATTCTGCTGCGCCTCTCTATACCATGCCTTGCGTAGTATTTTTTACTAACATGACTGCCTCTGCACAGCTCGCATCTGCGGGCTGGCTTACCGTCCGCCTTAATCACAGCAGGACGGCCACAATAAACACACAGCCCTTGAGCACGGCGCTCCTCTTTAAGCTCCTTGCTTGCCATTGTTAAGCACCTTATATCCTTTGCGCTGCGCTTCAATGTCTAACACAACTTGCGCCTCGGCGAACGTATCATAGCCTGCAGGATTCGTGCCCGCAAAGCGATGCACATGCGCTCTAATCGTGTCACTGACTGCGTCAATAGGCTTTGCGAAAATCTTATATTTGCAGCTCAGGTCCTGACGGACAAACAGCACTTTATCCTTATAAATGTAACGGCCGCTCATTACTTATCACCTCCAATTATTTGCAATGATCGTGATACCCAACAGCGCATATAACGCAATTTGCACTAAGCGCAATTCAGGATCGTCGGTTTCCAGCCACCATCTAAACATTACTGTCGCCAGCATCAGGAGGAAAACTCCCATCATCAGTTCAACAGCTCTTAATATTGCCATCTACCTTTGCGCTCCTTTCTATACAGCGTAAAAATCGGAACGTCGTAATGGCTGCCAATCACTTCCGGTTGACTTTCCGCCAGCTCCGGAACAGCCTCAACCTTTTCCGCCATACGTTGGCGGATGTCTGCGTATTTCTCAGTGATTGGGTGATACGTTTGGTAAACGCCTACCTGACCGTTAACCGTTGTAAGCATCGGCATGCCTACGTCCCACGGCAAAAAGTATTGCAGATAGCTGATTTGTTTACTCAGCTTCTTCAGCAGCTCTGCATGCTGCTTATAACTAATCATTCTCATTGCTCTCCTCCTCTACGCGCTGCTTCATGGCAGCTTCTACATCCGCGATAACATCAATGTCGCCGGGGCTAAGCTCCTTGCGTTTAATCTTCACGACGTACTCATGCGCCAGATTGACCATGTTTTCTATACGGGTGTCCTTTTTCTGGATGGCTTTAAAATCGTTCATCAGTACCAGACACACCGCGCGCATCATTGTAAACGTGATGCTGGTTATCAGCTTGTTGGTGGCCTCCTCTTTGGCGATGTTGCAAAACGTCTTGTCGAGGTCGCTCATCTTAACATCCTGCTTAAATGCCTTTCTGGCAGCAGCTCTCCGGAGTGCTCTGTTTACTCCCATGCTCTCACTCCCTTAAGGTAATTGGTCGATAAGCTCCTTTTTTAGAGCTTTATACTGAGGCGTTACCGCCCTTTGTTCGTTTTCGTATCTAAATTCACATTCACCCGGCGCTGGGTTTTCTCTCAGCGCATGCACCTGCAGTCCGAGGCGGTGGAACATCTTACGTCTTGGGCAATCCTTGACCACGTCGCCCTGAGGGCAGGCGTAACAGTTGAGGCTTGCGCCGTCGACTAAATCCAAAAAATCAGACTGGCTGATGGTCACCAGACGCTCGCTGTCGCTCCTGTCATAGCGGAAATCATCGTAATGAGCCACCTTAATGGCTGTTTTCTCCACGCGACGCACCACCTTGACTTCTTCGACCGGGTCCAGTTTACTCATGCGGTCATTAATAACCTTGTGCGTGTAAGTTTTGGCCATGCTCAGCCAGCGCCGCCAACTTTTGTTTTGGGTACTGTCATCTTTGAGAATTTTCTCCAAGGCCTGTACAGCAGCGCTCAGCCACATGAGCTGATTGAGCTCTGTGCTGGCCATGTATCTTGACTCTTTCATTTTTCTCCCTCCAGCAAATCATCATAGCCCGGCAAGCGAGGTACAATCCCACCTTTTTCAAAGTGTATATAATCTCTACCCCACACAAACGACCAATCCCTCAAATAGGCATTACGCTTATTGTAAGCGCCTACGCCGTACTCTTTAACGCGGACTGTTTTCTGCTTAAGCATGACCTCCTGTATGTCCGTCATCAAATCGCCTGTCCATTCCGGTTGTTCCGGCGCGTCGAAGTCCGGATAAATTCCCCAGCCTTTTTTGATTTTCATGTAGGTACCGCGTACATCCAGTTTAACAATCACATGGCCAGCACAGATAGGCTGCCAGTGAGTGCAATTATTTGCCGTCCCAAAAAAGCAGACTTTAGGGCGCTTCCAGCTGTTGTTGTTAGGTACGCAATCTTTTCCCGGCTTAATGTTCTGGCCTTTAAGATATGCAGCCAGCTCAGCCTCGCTAACGACTCTATACAGTATCATTTTTTATTCCCCCAGCATCTCACGACACACCATGTAATGCTTTTCTACCATGTACATCTGGATTAGGGAGTAAACGACGATATCGCCCAAGCTCTCCATGAGCTTATCAATGTTGATATCCTGGCCTTTGCCATACACATGAGCGATGTGCTTACGGCAATAGGCTTTGCTCTCCTCATACATGTCATAGTAATCACCGCTGCCAGAGTGCAGCAGCGCACCGGCGCGGAAGTTGGCCAGGTCGTCATCGTTTGCGTACTGGTCATGCTTGCGCTCCATCAGATCCATGAGCTCACCGGCTTTTGCGTTGATGTATGCCGTCATATTGTCCTCACTTAAGGCATCTTGCTGTTCTTCTTTAAAATCCATTATTTTTCTCCTTTCGTAAGCCCCCACCAGGGCGGGAGGCGACTGCGCAACCGGCCTCCCGATACTTCTTTGTGCTTGCTTGTATATACTTCACGGTTCAGGGTTATGCTGCTGGCCGTGGGTGGCTGATTAATACCTGGGCTTTTTGCAGCCCAAAGCTTTATAAAACATCGCCTGTCTTATCAGGCTTGCGCATTTGGCCTCCATGATGTAGCCATCTTTAACTTTTTCCATCCGGATGATGTCATTAACCTTGTCCAGTTCAGCGCGCCATTTTTTGTATGTATCGCAGTGAGCGTGGCATGCAACATGACGCTTTTGGCAGTCTTTGCAGCAGCCGCTACTCATCTTTCTTTCTCCTTGCCGTGATGCTTGCGCCACTCATCAAAGGTGATGGCTGCTGCGCTGGTAGGAGCTGCCATCGTGCCCATAAGAGCGCCGACGCTCTCCAAACCGCCGCCATTGTTTGCCTGCCTCAAGGCTCTAGGCTCAATCTTTGCGGCAGGCTGCAGCAGCCCGGTTTTGCTTTTGCCCAGGATATACTCGTTGCTGCCGCGCTCCTTGGTGCGTTTGCAAACGTCCTCGTACATACGGCGGACCTGAGCCCTTACAGTAGGCATATCCTCAGCCAGCGTCATCTGCAGGTCGTGCCAGCCAAAGCTGGCCACAGCCTGAGCAATCTCCGGGCGGCTAAACGTGGGATACTGCCCCCAAGGAGTCGCCTGCATCGCCCTCTCAATCTCCGCCCACGCTTCGTCCCATTCACGGATGCGGCTGTCATCATCTGCCGTTCCGACCAGGCTTCTGCTGGCTTCAACAACTTCTGCGATGCTGGGGAGAAATTTGTTTTCTAAGATTATTTTTTGGCACGCTCTCTCCAGAACATTGACGGGTATATCTTTAAGCATTTTTACGTAAATACTAGGGCGTTGGCCGTCAACAGCCTGCCCATAAGCTCCAAACAATGTTGCTATAATTCTGATGCGTGCTTCGGCTTCGCTGTTACCCAAATAAATCATCTCCGCTTTGTTCTAAGATTTTTCTCATCGCCTCTGCCGTGGCAGTGACATCATTTTTAGGCTTTCCCCGCTGCCTTTTAGGCTTATCACCACCAGCAACGTAATTCCTTGCGCATGTCTCGACGTAACCAAGCTTGCGCACGTTATTTCTGGACGCCGTCCTAAAGCCGTATATGGTGGCTTCTAAACCAAAATCATCGACGATAGCACATATTTCCTCAACAACGCTGGCTGTTAATGGCGTTTTGATATGCTTCTCATAAGCGCTTACAGCCTCGTTGTATGTTTCTTGGTCATGTTTCGTTCCGGGAAAATGGTTATCGTTAACCGCTTCGGCGTTATCGGTTTGCTTATTACCACTACTACCTAGGTAGACTGAATAGGTGGATAGAATAGGTATTGTCGGTTCATTTTGAACCACCCTCGGTTCATTTTGAACCACCCTCGGTTCATTTTGAACCACCTCCAGCTCTTGGAGGCCTTTTTCAGTAAACGCATACCAAGACGTTTTATCCCAAGCCAGTTTATTGAAATTGCCTTTGATAATCAGTTTTTCATCAACCAGATGTTGGATGGCTCTAAGAAGTTTTATCCTATTGATGTACGGAAATCTTCTTGCCAACTCTCTCGTGCTGGCGTAAGTCCAATACCTGCCATCGTGGAATTTATCCGGGTCCTGTTTCTTTTCGGCTGACTCGATATAATACCGGAAATAGCTGAGGAGTAGAGCTTCAGCTATTCCGTATTTTGTTGCCAGCTCCACTCCAAAGCTATGACATTCCATGGCTCGTTACCTTAAAAATCCTTGGCGGCTGCATTCTCGCCGCTGCGGTCCTCAAACAGATTGCCCTGCAGCTGCCTCATACCAATCCAATCGCCTGTATCAATCAGGTTGGGGATGATGCAGCCCTCTTTATCCCATCCGGCTTTGAGGTTGGCGTAAACCTCGGTAAAAGCATGGATATCGTAACCACGCAGGGTACCGTCGCTTTTGATTTGACGCAGCGCATTATACAGATGGACAAGCATTTGCTCATAACTTTGCTCATATTTATCGACGTTGTCCTGATAAATGGTGATAACGTGCGTAAATGTTAAGCCGGTAACCTGTTTAAGGATTTCCTGCCAGCGCCCGCCCAGCACAGCAACATCAACAAATTTAGGCTTATCGCGATACATCGCCTTGCCCTTCTCGGCTATCACAAACAGGATAGTCGAGGGGTTACAGTCATGCAGCTCGCTGAAGCGCTTCCACATGGCGCGCGCAAGCGGCGTATAGCGGCCATTAGCAACGGTGTAATCAAAAGCACCATCGAAAAAGATGCGGGCACCCTCCGAGTGCTGGTCTTTAAATGTCGGATCTATATTTCCGGCAGCCGGAGCTGCATCGTCCTGCTCCTCGATTTCTTCAGGAGTTAAAAACTCCTCATAGTCTGCGGTCATATTCCCTCCTCCTGCTGGCTCTGAGCCTTGCCGGCACGGCAACATATCTGACTAATTGTTTGCGTCTTAAGGTGTGCATACAATCACCGGCTTTCCTGTTTCGCGCTGCACAGCCTCTTTAAAAATTCTGGCATCTCCGTTTGCCCTGCTGCCATGCAGCAGGAATATTTTACGGCAATAGCTCACAGCTTTAGCGTTCCGCCGGAAGAAGTCCAGGCACATGCCTAAGCTCATGTGACTGTGCAGCAGACGAGCTGCCTGCTTGCTACTGATATCACCGCTTGCAATGCGCTCATCCACACGCTCAGGCAGATAATTGCACTCAATCATTATCTGGCCAAAAGCCTTGACGCTAAACGGTGGCATCATATATGTGTCGGTCGCAAACAGCAGCACATCATCTCTGTCGCTGATGATAAAGCCTACCGGCTCATTGGCATCGTGATATGTCGCAAACGGCTTTATGGTCCAATGTTTGCCAATGCTAAAAGCTCTGTATGCATCATCATCGCCTTTGAGCATCACGCAGGCTCCTTTTGCCTGCTCACTCAGCGCCTTAGCTGTGCCGGTGGTCATGTAGACATCTACCCCTGCATGCAGCAGCTGCGCCACGCTGGCGCTATGGTCGCTGTGCTCATGGGATAAAAGGCAGCCGTCCAGCCTGCCCAACTGGAATTTGACGGCCTCTTTGATGGCTTTGAGCGGGAGGCCTGCCTCCAGCAGCAGCTCGTGCGTGCCGCTGATTAAGCGGTAGCAGTTACCGTTGCTGGAGGAGGCGATTGCCTCAACCTCTATCATTTAGCTGCCCATGCAGGACCGCGTTTGGCTTGCGGTGTTTGCTGTACAGGCTCTTGGGCAGGTTGAGCCTCAACGGCAGGAGCCGGTACATCAATCGTCTGAGCGTGCTCGGTAATGGCGGTAGCCTCACTCTTAAGAGCTGCAGCCTGAGCTACAAAACCTTGAGCAGGCTTAACCTCGTGACTGTCCTCCAGCTCCTCGGTGGATTGAAGGCCCATGCTGATTTCAGGAGCGACGGTGCGGATTAAAAAGGTTGCTGCGCGATATTGCAGCATCAGATCCGGCATGGTCTGCCACTTGCTGCCCTTTTTGCTCATCCAGCCCTCGGCTTTTGCCATGGCCAAGGTAACATTGATACCCTGCACACGCTCGCCTGTAGCATATTCCGTTGCCCATGCACGGCAGCCGTAGTCATCATGGCCCGGCGTACCGGTAAACTCATATTTGATAGAGCTAAAACGTCCACAGCTGTTAAAGCAAGCGACCATAAATTTTGTCGACCAGCTCGGGTTGCCGTAGACAATATACATGTTTTGCATCACCATCAACGGGTCTGCTCCCATGCGCTGCGCCATGTTAAGCGCGATCAATACGTTTGCCGGTTTGCCCTGGAACGTCTCCGGGATAATAGTTGCCTCGGAGAGGTTCTGGGCCAGCGCCATCATAGCGTTGAGGCCACGAGCGTTATACATGCTCACCTCGTAATTACTCAATTGTTTTTCTTCTGCCATTTTTTATCCTCCTTATCTTTGCCTACCATACAGGTAGTAAATAACTGACCAGCTAACAGCTACGGCAGCCGTCAGCGCCCAGAACACAATCCATTGCTCACTCATGCTCGATTCTCAGCGCCTTATCCTCGGGGCTTACAAACAGGCTGATAACCTGGCCATCCCACTCGCCGATATCGGTGATGCCCTCGCGATTATCGATAAAAACAGGGTTATGCAGATTAAGCTTGTTACTGATCGCACGGACAACTTCCATGCCGGCGTGGCATTTCTCGGCGTTGGACAGCTGGCGATAAGGCACGCCGTCCATGGTCAGCTCGCAGGTCTCGCGGATACCCTCGTTAGAGATGTTGACTTCAAAGAGTTTGACGCGAACGTTTTTAAATGTACTGTTAACCTTTTCGCTTACCAAACTCATTTTATATTGGATATATTTATCCACCAGCGAGAGTTTGTATTCAACATCGCCTTGCTTCAGGAGTGCGTTCTTCTTCTCGCTCTCCAGCTGAGCGATTGCTTCAAGGTTTTCTGCATCGAGCTTAATCTTCATCAGCGCTTCTTTTGCCTGCTCAACAGGGATGCGGGCTTTGACGATTTCAGCATCCTTTTTCTGCAGCAGGATGTTTGTATCAAGGCGCATATCGCTGAGGTCTTTCTGACGGAGCTTCAGGCTTTCGGCCAGCTCCCAGAATTTCTCGTGGGTTTCCGGATGGATGTAATCTTCCAGCGGCGGCATCTCGCTCAGCGCCTTGTTCATGGCCTCGTTGTTGTCCTGACGGAGTGACGGAGCTTTCTCCACCTCAAACGTGGACAGCTCATTGACCTTAATTGCCAACGCGTCCTTTTCGGCTTTCAGCTTTTCCAGCTCTTGGCTGAGATGCATGCCTTGATTGTCAAGTTTTTCCAGCTCCTCAGCCTTTTCGGCGTTGAAACGCTCCAGCATCGGCTCCAGCATATCCGGAGTATATGGGCGATGGCAGCAGGGACATTCCGTCTCGTCAAACACTCTGCCGTCAACCTCGGTCCACTCAACAGTCAGGTCCTGCAGCATGTCTTGTCTGAGCTTAACGGCACGGTCAAGCTCCAGCAGCTGAGGGCGCAGGGTGCGCAGCTGGTCAGCCATTGCCTTGCATGTATTGCTGATATCATTAGCTTTGAGAGCAAATGGCTCTTTGACTTTGGCCACAGCCTCACGACGTACACCACGGATAACCTCCATCTTTGCCTCAATCTCACTGATTTTAGCCTCAATGGCAGCGCGATTGCTGCCATTGCTGATAGCAGCGCGCTCAGCTAAGAGCTTGTCAAGCGGCTCCTGATATTTAACCAGCATCAGCTCGGCTCTTTTTTTGAGGGTTTCGGCGTCATCCAATCCGCTCAGGAGCTTTCTGCGTTCGTCGATGCGGGCAGGCAGCTCTTTAACCTGAGCTTTGTACATGCGCAACTCTTTGGAGAGCTTAGCTTTTAAGTCATCAGCGCCAAATTTGATAAGGTCCTGAGCAATATCCTGCAGCTCGGGGTTAGCGTTGATTACATCCTCGGTGGTAACATCGCCCAGCAAGTCAAGCAGCACCTTGCGTTGCTCCTGCCACGGCAGCGAGGGGAACGCATTAGGATTGCTGGTCAAGCTGAACCAAGGCTCAGCGAACCAATCAGCGATAAAGGATGTATAGTCCTTCGCCTTTTTCGGCACGCCGTCGATGGCGTATTCCGTAGTATTGCCGGTGAGTTTACGCTCGTCGGTGCCGCTGATTTTAGTCCACTTTTCCTTGTAGACTACCTCCAGCGTAAACATACCGATTTCAGCGGGATTGTCGTCATCCTCCGGAACAAATTCGCCGCGGACAACGGTGTCAATGTCGTGCAGCGGAACGCCGTTGGCATCATAGGGGCGCATGTTTGTGTCCGTCTTGCCGTTGTGGTCCTTGCCCCACAACAGGAAGCTGACTGCATCCAGCACGGTAGTTTTGCCAGCGCCGTTAGCACCGTAAATATTGGTGGCTTTGTCGCCAAAAGTGATATGCAGCTTTTTCTGATTTTTAAAGTTTTCCAGCGTCAGACTTTTGATTTTCATTTTTTCTCACCTCTTTTTAAGCTCCGAAAATCTCAATAACCTTATGCAGATCGGCCGAAGTCAGGCCTTTGATGTGGGTTTCATCCTCAACATCTTTCCACTCACCAGTAATGACGATAGGGCCAACCAGATACTCAACCGAGTAATCATTGATAGCTAACGGGCGGTTACGCTGCAGGCCTTTCAGTCTGCCCTCCTCGTTAACAATAACCATGAGCGGGTTTTCTTCGCGGCTTTCGGGAGCGATGCGGATTACTTGCACATAACCACCGACAAGCTCCTGCAGCTTCTCCAGCGTAGGCTCAATCTTGATAATCTCGCCACGCTGACCGGGGCGATAAATTACAGCAGTAATAATTTCCATTTGTTTACCTCCGTGTGTTATAATCAGAGGTGGAGGGGTTCAACTTCCACCCTATAGCTCGTCAGCATTGCAGTGCTGGCGGGCTTTTTTTTGTCCATCACTTTTTAACCTCAATCGGGATGAGAACAACATCGCCAACCTGCAGGTCACCCTTAAGGTTGCTGATTTTTTTGGCGTAGTGGATGACCTCGCGGACATCGCGGCGGTCTCCCTCTCTATCCATGACGTCTCCAACGAGATGCCAGAGGGTATCGCCATCAGCGGCGGTAACCTTGACCACATAGCGGTCTACAGGTTGCGGATAGGTGTATTCCCATGCCTGCCATACGCAGCAGGCCAGTAACAGGATTGTCAACAGCTTTTTCATGTTTATACCCCCTTTCCCGGCCACAGCTTTGCGGCCAACTTACGGCGCATCTCGGTGGTTTCCGGGTTAAAAAACTCGGGGCAGTCGCACAGCCCGGTCAGCCAATTAGCCAGGAGCTTACGCTCATCAGCATCCAGCGGCGGACGGCGGTCAATCATCTTATAGGCGATATCCTCAAATTTTTTATAGATGCCCTCGTCATCACCCAGACACTCATTAGTCACCGCTGATTCAATGTCATTTACCAGAAACGTTCTTTCTGCTAATGTCAGGTCCATTTTTCTCGCCTCCTAACTCGTTAATCATATCTTTCAGCTCGTTTAAGTATTCCGTTTTGCTCCAGCCCTCTAGCTCGCAGATGACGAGGTCAAGGCTGATATCGGCCAGCAGCCGATATTTCATTTTTTCCCTAGCCAACCGGTTAAGCGCTTTTCTTGCTTCCGGTGTGTCCGGGTTTAGGGTTACGCCCAATCTGTTCACATCCTTTCTCGCCCTGCAGGCGATAGCCAATCAGCTCACCGGCAGGCGAGATGACGATTACGGGGTTGACATTGTGATAGCGCCGCTCGACTGTTATTCCACAGCCGGCGGATAAATATTTAGGTAACATGTCAACACCACCTTAATAACGATATCCATCCACGTAACGCAGTTTGCGTTTTATAGGACATGCTCCAGCAGGTAACCCCCAGCTGTGCGTCTCACCTGTGCGCTGGCGTTCCTGATGCGCCATCCGTTTGGTGAGCCACTTGGTACTTACGTACTTTCTCATCGTTTTCACCCTTTCTATGCTCCGCTATGTTCAATTTTTTGAACTTTTGGGGTAAAAAAAAGCTCCTTTAATTTTCCCAATTTGACATCAAGTAAAACCGCTGCCTTACTCATTTCGTCCTGAGTGAAATATACCCTGTTGTTTAATTTTAACGACAGAGAGCGCTCAGAAAGCCCCAGAGCTGCAGCAAACTCTCTTTGAGAACCGAATTTCTCAACGATTTTACCGCGTAATGCCGAATAATCAAATTCTACCATTTCAATATCCTCCTCTCTTTCGTTCAACTTTTTGAACCTTACATCAGTAAGTATAACACCGGCATCATGAGTTGTCAAGAAGAAAAATTCAAAAACATGAATTTTTTCATTCACATTCTTGAATTTTAATACATTTTACGCTATTATAATAATGAAGTGAATTATAAGGAGTGTAGATGATGGGCCAATTACCATTGACAGCTACCAGATTAAGAATAGCTCTTGGAAGAGCAGGAATCAAACAAGTTGAATTATCGGAGAAAACGGGCATACCTAAATCTGCGATAAGCCAATATTTATCAGGCAAAGTAAAGCCAAAGCAAGACAAAGTGTACCTGATGGCCAAAGCCTTAGATGTAAGCGAGCTGTGGCTAATGGGTATGATCCCGGATACATCGGAGGACAACCCCAATGTTTTTAGCTCGGCTGATATGTCTCAGTATCTTGCTGTTTGTGATACCGCCGGAGCGTTTAGCTATCCGTATGTAGAGCAGCCGTGTGCAGCAGGTATACCGACCACCATCGAGGGCATAAGCAATTTAAAAAAGTTAGTCATCCCCAACATGGTCATGGGTAAAAATGCCGGGAATAGCCATATCATTATCATGCGAGTTAACGGTGAGAGTATGAATAAAGTTATACCTGACGGTGCTTTTATCGCCGTAAACACTAACATCGACATACAGGATCTAAAAAGCAAAGACATTGTTGTTTTCAAGGACCAATTCGAGGGATACAGTGTTAAGCGCTTCCAACGCATCAATCATAGGTTGGTTTTCCGGCCGGAATCCACTAATCCTGATTTTTTCGACATCACGTTTAACGAGGACGAAAACGTCAATATTATTGGCAAAGTGGTAACATATATAGTTAACCTTTAAAGGAGTGGTGACATGTTCAAAAAATTTTTCTTGGTTGCAGCATTGGTTCTGACGCTGCAGCCTGCTGCTTACGCCAGCATACATGGCGCGATAGACGGCTCTCAAAACGTAGCCGTCTATCAAACATCTAAAAAGACCGTATATTTTAGCCAGACCTCAGCTCTTGATATAGTCAAGACAGCAAGACCTGACGGCACCAACACGATGATACTGCATATCATGTATCAGGGCATAGGAGCAGCCAAAGCTCCCCTGCTGGATACAGCTTATGTTATTGTCGATAGCGTAAGATATCCGGTGCAAAAAATCGTGCAGCAATCCTATTACGCAACCAAGGTTGCCCGCAACAAAACATTTGCTGATTTTTTGGTGACCGATGACGTTTTGGATAAAATCCAAAAGTACCAGCAATATTGCTGGTTTGAGTTTACCCGTCAAAATAAAAAAGCTAACACCATAAAGATGTCGTCGAATGAGCAGGAAGAAGTTAGGCTGATAGCCAAGCTAACCTATAATGATTTTGAGGCCTTTGATAACGGCGATATCAAGCCGGTGACGGCCAGCAAATGACCGGCAAATAGCCAGTAAATAAAAAAATTCCCCCGGTGCGACCAACACCAGGGGAACAGCCTGATCAACCCACAAATCCAACTGCAAGGGCTGACATCTTAATTATATCAGCTCTTGCAACACATTAAAAGCAAGGAGCTGATTTTTTTATGCTTAAAAATACAAAAATCGCGGTTTACTGCCGCGTATCATCTGACGAGCAGGCAGAGCGCGGCACGATCGACAATCAGATAACGTTTGCCCAGCAATACGCTGACCTACATCGCCTTGACATATATGATGTTTATAAGGATGATGGCGTCACCGGCACAATCCCACTGCAGGACCGCCCAGAGGGGCATCGCCTGCTGCAGGACGCCGCCGATGAGCGGTTTACTCTTGTAGTTTTTTACAAGATGGACCGCTTAGGCAGGTCCACCCGCGTCATCCTTAACGCCGTAGAGGCGCTGAGCCAGTATGGCGTGGGAGTACAGTCCATGTCTGAGCCGTTTGATACTGCTACCCCGTCAGGGCGCTTTATGTTGACGATGTTTGCCGGTGTGGCCGAGCTGGACCGCGCCAACATCCTCGACCGCATGTATCAGGGCACGCTCCGTCATGCCCGCCTCGGCAAATGGTGCGGAGGGCCTGCCCCGTTTGGTTATCGCCTGCAGGACGGCTATCTTGTCATCAGTGAGGAGCCGATGCCGGGACAGCAGCTCAGCGAGGCCGATGTTATCCGCATGCTCTACAGCAAGACCATTGAGGGATGGTCTGCGTTGCGTCTGGCGCAGCATCTCAACGCCCTTGGTGTCCCCAATAAATATACGCTCCGTGGCAATGTGGCTGCCGGGAGCGGCAAGTGGCATCAGAGCAAAATCCTGTACATTCTCCACAACACCCTCTATTATGGCGAGCGTAGTTTTGGCAGGCTGTCCAAAAACAGCAATAAAAACATTATACCCCAGCAGGTCCCGGCCATTGTCAGCAAAGAGACATGGAATGCAGCGCAGACGGCCGTTGAGCAGCACAGCATTATGCCCAAATTTATCAAGCGCCGCAGCTACCTGCTGCGCGGCCTCATCCGCTGCGGCATCTGCGGTCATACCTACGTCGGGACCTATTACAAACGTAAGGCGGGCAACAGCATCTACTACGTGTGTAACGCAAAAAACACCCGCGGCGTTACGCCTGAGCCCTGCAAAGGTCAGACGCTGCGAGGGGAATGGATTGAGGACCTCGTTTGGCAGGACTGCTTAAAGTACATCCATCAGCCCGACGTCATCGCCGTTGATGCAGACTGCCACCCTCAGCAGTCTGCAGATGACATCAAAAAAGAGATAGCAGCTATCACCGCACAGCTGAAGCAGCTGGATCAGGAGCGTCAGACCGTCATCGGGCTTTGCCGTCAGGGCATCATCACGCCCGCCGACCTTGATGGCCAGCTGTCAGACATCACTGTAAAGCAAAACACCCTCCAGCAAACGCTAGAGGGCCTGAACAGCAAGAATATTGTTACCAAAGAGGACGCGGAAAAGCGCGTCAGAGAAATCGCCGATATCCTGGACGGCTTCCGGCAGCAGCTGCAGTCAGGCGGCGAGCTGAGCTTTGACGCAAAGCAGGGCATCATCCGGACGCTTGTTAAGCAAATCATCGTCCACACGGAGCTGCAGCCCGGCGCAGAACGGGATATCCCGACCGTGCGTGTATGCATTGATTATAATTTTACCCTACTATCTGCTAAAACGGCCATGTTAGACCCATACAGGCAAGCACGTGGGTGGAACATGCCCGCATTGGAGCGGGGAACGCTGGCCTATAAAATCCGCGAGAACCGCATAAATGCAGGCCTTACCATCAAGCGGCTGGCAGAGCTATCTGGTGTAACGGCCTGCACTATTGGAGCGGCCGAGCACGGAAAATCCATCCCCAATCTCGCCAACATCGCCGCGATCGCAGCGGCGCTCAACATACCGGCATATATTTTTACCGAGGCCGATAAGATGCCAGAGGAAACGCTGCTGCAGCGGTTAGACAAGCAGCGCGTGATGCAGTGCTTGTCTTGGAAAGAATTGGCTAAGAATATCGGCGTTGACATTGCAGATTTATACAAATATAAACAAGGCAAAAAGGTATGGCCTAGATTAATAGAACATATTGTCAAATGGCTTGACAATTCAAACAATTAGATATATAATAAAATCACTTCGAAAAGCGATGTGACATCCCCACATCGCCCCCATGCCAAAGAGGCCCTGCTATCAGCAGAGCCTCTTTTTTTATGCGTTATTTTAAAATTTCCGGGTGCTTCAGAATCGCGAAAAGCATTTTTTTAACATACGCCGGAGGATTGCGTTTGCCTGTTTCCCATTGACTCAACGTCATCAGCGGGATATCCAGCAGGTCGCTGAGCTGCTGCTGGGTGTAACCAGCAGCTGTTCGGGCCGCCTTAATAGGGTTAATGTTATCAGTCATTTTTTAGTCCTCCTTATGTTTTAGCTTTTTCTTAAGCTCGTCAACTTGCTTTTGCAACGGCTCAAAATATTTTTCTTCCGCTGCCTTTCTGGCGGCGATGGCATCATTTATATCGCGGTAGAGCCCAAGCGCAATTTGTTTACGCTGGACTACAATGTAGGCTCGATACAGCTCCTCACCGATCCTCTTGTTGCGGTAGATTCCAACTCCGGTTATTCCGGTAGATGAGTTTTTATTTACTTTTTTGCCAAGATACATTACATTAAGTCCCTCTGCGGTAAACGCTTCTTTATAAGCACGCCCGGCAGCCATAGCTTGTTCTGACTCCTGCTCATGTCCTGCGTTCCGCTTGCATCCACATGACTTGGAACGCCCGGATATAACAGTAGATAAAAACATCTTTTTTACAGTGCCGCAGCTGCACCGGCAAAGTGCTTCCCGTCCAGGGAAAACATCAAGCACTGTCCACTCATTAAACGTCTTCCCGATAAATTCTGCTCTCCTCCGTTTTAGGTTATTAATTACTCTGGTATGCCCACATGATACGCTCTTCCCAGTAAGCAGGGTATATTTACTTACCGGACGTTCTTTCCCGCAGCTGCACCGACATAATACATATATATTATCTGGCAGATTTCTAAGTACCGTCCACTCCCCAAATACATCGCCAACCTTTACGTTATTTCCGCACAAAATTTGCAGATTGTCGCGTGCTTCGTTGTATTCCTGCATGGTATACCGATGCACCTTGTAAATTCCAGCAGTGCGGCCGTCTGGTTCCGACGGCAAGGGCATCTGCCGCTCGCAATCAATGATTATATCTTGATAATAGATAGCCTGCTTTACAAGCTCAGCGTCAGTACGCTTTTGGCAAATGTCTAGGAGCTTGTCCATCGCCGCCGCAGCCTCACTATATGTTTCTGGAGCTGATTGGTAAGACTCAAGCATTGTGCGCCGGAGAGCGGCGTATTTTTTGATAACATCAGCTCTTTTTATCATATAAACGCCCTCCTTTTTTATAATCCGCCAGATTCGGTTCTGTTTTTTTCCTGCCGACCTTATACGAGTATTTGCTATAAGCGTACCGCTCTGCCGCGTTTTTACATTGGCCTGAGCAAAACTTTTTTTCGCCAAAAGGTACGGTTTCGCCACACATCGGGCAGATGCGTTTATTTTCATTTTCCCTCCGGTAAGCTTCTCGCTTACGCTTCAGGTGTCCCGCTAAATATTCTTCGCCATATGCATCAATCGCCCGCTGCAGCAACCCGCGGCTCTGCTCCCGGTCAACTTCCTTGTACCGTTCTGGAGCGCAGTCAGGGCAGTATCTCTGGTTCGCGGAATTGACTATGTAGTCCTTGCCGCAAATTTCACATTGACTCGTGCTGCCTAGGCGACGGCTACGGCCGCTGCGCTCACGCTGCTTAGCAAGCCTATCATGTTCAAGCTTGCGTTCTCTCCTGCAGGCCGGACAATACCAGGCGCGTGGCCCGCCTGTAAATTCAGTTCCGCATTGCCGACACACGCGCATTCTCAGCGTTGATGTTCCTTTCTCTGGCATTTCAATCACCTTTTTATTCTTCTTCGTCCTCATCTTCGACTTCTTCGCAATCCTCAATCCAGAATTGTTCGCCGTCATCGTCGATGTAAGCGCCGTCGTCATCACATTGGCTCAGATCGTATCCTACAAGCTCAAGAGCTTCTTCGATGCTCATGCGGTGGTTGGTGATGATGTTAGCTAATACCTTGTTGTTTGAAGTGTTGATAATTTTCATGGTGTTTTCCTCCTAATTTTTAACGCTTGTTTTTATTTCTTTATCTTAAGTCTTACCCTTACCTTGATTATATTATACCATTCATTGACTTATACGTCAATGACTTATTTTGAAAAATCCCGAAAAAATTATAAAAAATTACCCACGAGCCGAAGCCCATGGGTAACATCTGATTATTTGGTTAAAGCGTACACAACAGCGCCGCCGGCAACCGCCTGCCATAATAGGCGCTGACGCTCAATGCGCCGCGTCCTGCGCTGCTCCTGCTTGAGCGTTGCTGATAAGCTCGTCAATGATTTGTTTTGCTCGTCGATTATCTGATCTGATTTGCTCAACGAGCTTTTGGCAGTCTGCAGCTCCTGCCTGAGCTGACTGATTGAGCTGCTCTGCTCTGTCAGCGTGCTGCTCTGCCCGCCCAACAGCTCCTGCAGCCGATTTAACTGCTGCTCCTGCCTGTTGATTAAGCTCTGCAGCTCGGTTAACCTGCTGAGCGGCACGCTCACCATTATCTCCTGCCGGGGAGCCGCTACGGCCGCATCCGCCGCTGAGCAATAGCCCGGCAAGACAGATAAGGCCAGCGATAATGAGAGCATAAGCGATAACCTTAACCTCGCGCTGTCCTTTGGCATGCATGTCACTCTCCCCTCTCCGTGATGTAATCGGTGATGCCGCGTGCGATGGCACGAGCCAGCTCGTCCTGCTGGTTAATCAGCATCCGGCAATCAGCATCGTTGGTAATAAATCCCATCTCGACGAGGACAGCAGGCATGTGGGTGGAGTTAAGGACGATGAGACCGGGACGAGCCTTGACGCCTCTGTCTACTGTGCCTAAGCTGCCAGTGATTTGATGCAGGATGCAGCCTGCCAGCGTATCAGCAGTGCTCCACTTGTCATACACGAGCACCTCAGTGCCCTGTGCTGCAGGAGCAGCAGCATTACAGTGCAGGCTGACAAATATATCAGCCGGCCAGGTGTTGGCGCTGAGGCATACGTTAGTATAATCGGGGTCCTCGCCGGCAAGATTGTTGCTCTGTACGGTCTTGACCTCACAGCCGGCGGCCGTCAGATAGCTGCCTACCAGCGCGCCTACATCACGCGCTATATCAGCTTCGGTAACGCCATAGCCACGATTGACAGCGCCGGGGTCAATGCCAGGATGATGTCCGGGGTTTAAAAATACTCTCATAAATTAATCAGCTCCTTTCCGGCCAGTGAACAGCTAAATTTGAGCTGCTCACTGGCCGTTTTAATTGTACTTACATTTTTCGGCGGATTTCCGCAAGTATATTTTTTAGATACGTTTTTTCTTAATGGTATCAATCAAGCCTTGCACAGCCTCTACACCAGCAGCGTTAAGGTTCTCTATGATGCTCAGCAGCTCGGTGGCTGTCAGATAACCTATGATTGTACTCACAGCCCATGCCGGTTTAGACAGTTCCACCATGATAAGGTCAGCTGTAGCAGCGGCCATCACACAGACAAGGTATACTGCAATCTTTCCCAAAAAACGATGCTTCATAACTTCGCTTTTGATTTCCCCGGCCTCGCGGGCGCGCTTGATGCCGATGACGGATTTCAAAAAGCCTGGGTCGGCCACGCCCTGCGATTTGAGATAAGCATAGCTGATGGCAACCCACTTGGTAAAACAGTCGACAAACACCAGCAGGCTAAATGCGTAAAACAAAATTGCGTGCTTATGCAGCAGCAGTACCATGATAGCGGTTGCGGCTGCCTTATAGCTCCAGCCGGTATACAAGGTTTTGCCTGCAGCTATCGCTGAATCGAAAAATAATTTGTAATTCATTCTGTCCCTCCCGTACCCTTATAATAATAAGCAATATATTATAAGGAGTGATTAATTTGCAAAAACGATTAAAATTGCCAAACGGCTTTGGCAGCATCAGTTATTATGGCGACAAACGCCGCCGCAAGCCCTACGTTGCTAAAAAGTATATCGGCGGCAAGCAAAAGCCTGTCGGATATTTCGAGAGCTACGAGGCGGCGCTCGCATACCTTGTTGCGTATAATCGAGATCCATCATTATTTAACGCCTCCGAGATAACGTTTGCTGAAGTCTTCCGGCTCTGGTCTACCGAGCATTACCCTAAAATCGCCAAAAGCACACGTGCTAACTACGATGCAGCATATCGACATTGCCTGGCTGTCCACGCCGTCAAATTTGTTAAGCTGCGCCTGCAGGACCTGCAGACCATCATCCATGATATGAGTGTTGCCGGCATCGGATACGCCAGCCAGAAGAAATGTAGGCAGCTCATGCACAACCTCTACACATACGCCATCAAATACGAGATTATCCCGGCAACAGCAGATGCCTCACGTTTTGTCGACATCGACAAAAAGGTGACTAAATATCCAAAAAAGCCATTTAATACACGTCAGCTCAACCGCGTTAAAAAGTTGGCGGAGAGCGATGAGCCGTTGTCCTGCTGGGCGCAGGCTGTTGTGATGATGATATATGGCGGACCGAGGACGAGCGAGTTTTTGTCCGTCCTCAAATCTGATGTCAAGCTAAAGCAGCGCTATTACATCATACGCGACAGCAAGACCGAAGCTGGCCGTAACAGGGCTGTACCAATCAGCCGCAAGGCGCTGCCCTACTTTAAGCTGTGGATGGATAAGCCTGGCAAAACCCTCATCACGGTAGATGATGGCGCTGCTCTGTCCTATCATCGCTTTAGGACGCGTTTTGACAACGTCATGGACGCGACAAGCTGCCATCACACGCCGCATGAGTGCCGCCATACGTGCGCAACGATGCTCGACAACGCCGGAGCTAATGAGACGGCCGTCAAGCGTATTTTAGGCCATGCCAGTCAAGGTATAACCAAAGGCGTATACACGCACAAGTCGCTGCACGAGCTTAAAAAAGCTATTGATATGATATAGGCTGTGTTGCTAACGTGTTGCTTATCCGGTAGGCGCTGGCGCTGTTAAGCCTTGCTGCATCGAGGGATTTGATGTTGCTAACGTGTTACACGTTGGCCAGCATCGGTCTGATGTGCCCCAAACGCCGTCACAGCAAGGGTTTGAGCCGTTTTAGAGGTTGAGAGTAACAGCATCAACCTCAGCAACAGTTGTCG